>NZ_JAJNIU010000007.1:0-125815 GCF_022386355.1 Mammaliicoccus sp. L-M44
GGCTGATCTTCTCAGTGCCCTTTTAGGGCTGGTCAGTAATAGAGGCTTATAGCCGCAGAACAAACCACCCGTTAAACGGGTGGTTTTGATTTATCCTATAAAGCTTTGTATAGCATCTATTAAACTGTAGACACCTAAAAATGATACGACGAGTACGACAAATAGTCCGATGATGTTAAGGACGATGCCATTTGCAAATTTACCCATCATATTCTTCTTATTTAATATTACAAAGATTAATATTGCGATGAGCGGTAAAATGATGCCATTTAATGCTTGTGCAATGAGTAAGACTTCTAATGGTTCGAATCCGAGTGAAGAAGTGATGATACCTATGAAAATGACGATTGCGAACACGAGTCTATATTTTTTACTTTTTACGCCACCTTTCCAACGGAGACAACTACTGATTGTTGCTGCGGCACCCATTGGAGAGGCAATTGCTGAAGATAGACCAGCTGAGAATAAGCCAACACTCATGAAAATAGGTGCTAAGTCTCCTAAAATTGGTTTAAGTGGTTCGGATAATTCTACTAAGCTTGTGACTTCTTTCCCGTGGATGAGTGTACCTGCTGTAATTAGTATGGCAGCAGATATCAGTCCACCTAATCCTATTGCAACAATTGTATCGATTCTTACAATTCTTAAATCTTTTATACCATTAAATCGTTCATGTATAGAACTGGCATGGATAAAGAAATTATAAGGTACTACTGTTGTACCAATTAGTGCGATGATTGTTAATAATGAGCCGTTAGGTATGCTTGGTATGAAGGCACCTTTTAAGACAGCACCGAAATCTGGTTGAATGACGATGACTGTCGTTATAAAAATGATACCCATAATGAGCACGAGTACGGTCATAACTTTTTCTATTAAATCATAACTACCGCTTAACCCGATTAACAAAATAACTATACCAATGACAGGTGCAATATAATTTTCAGGAATGCCTAGTAAATAGGCAGCACCTAACGATGTCCCTAATAAATCCCCCGATATGTATGCTGCACAACCAACTGCGACAGCAATCATACTGAACCAAACTGTGATGAGTTTAAGTAATTGGTGATTAAAAATATCCCGTATAGCTTCTCCTAAACCTTCATTTGTAACAAGCGCCAATCGAGCAACCATTTCTTGAAGTGCAATCGTTGCGATGATTGAGAAGACTACTGCCCAGAGTAAGCTGTATCCAAATCCTGCACCACCTTGAGTCATGGTTGTAACGGTACCAGGACCAACAAATGATGCAGTAATAATCATTCCGGGACCAAAAATACTAAACTTACTTCTTTCTCTCTTTTCAGTCATATCTTGTCATCCCTTCGTTTGTAAGGCATTAAACTTTGTTTAAATACTTAATATGGCCGGCTAATACATAAAGTACAGCAGTTGATACAAAGTGAGCAGAGTTCTGATTCGCATCTTGCATTGGATAAACTTCAACAAAGTCCATACCAATAAGACCTAACTTTCCAAATTCGTATATCATTGTTAAAAGTTCATAACTTGTTAAACCATTACCATCAACAGGTCCACCTGGATTAAAAGCGAAATCAAGTACATCACTACAGATCGTTAAGTAAACGACATCTACATCTTTACTTGCTTGTGCATAAATATCACGCGCAAACTGACGTAAATCAGATGTTTCTTTAATTTCATTGATTGTGATAGTAACCGCACCATTTTCTTTAGCGAATTGTCCCGTTTCAGGCTGGTTACGAGGTCCATGAATACCAGTATGAATTAAGCTTTCGTTTCGAATGCCTTCTGTTTCATATAACCTCATGAAAGGTGTATTACGCGCAAATTGTTCATTTTCATAATGAGGCATATTATCATAGTGCGCATCTAAATGAATAATGCCTACTTTTTTCCCAGTGTTCGTTAATCCTTTTAAAATTGGATAGGTGATACCGTGGTCGCCACCTAAGCCAACTAAAAATTTATTAGATTTCCATAAATCTTCAGCAAATGCTTCAATGTTCTGAACCGTTTGATCAACATCATGCGGTACAGTTGAAACATCACCTACATCGCCGATGGATAAATGCTTATGTACATCTATATGATCTAATTCAGGTAAATATCCGCTATATCTAGCAGAAGATAATCTAATTTGTTTCGGTCCTAATTCACACCCTGTATAATCTCCCCAAGTGCAAGGTCCTTCGAAAGGGACGCCATATACGAGAACGTCTGTGGAATAATCTTTTTCTTTTGTTAAGTTTTTACCACCTAAAAAGCAAGGTGTATTGCCATAAATTCGTTCTGTCATTGTAAAAGTTCTCCTTTCAATTATTTATTCACATTATATAAAAGTAATCATTCGTTTTCAAACTTTTCTGAATATTATTTTTGAAAAAGGGAATATTAATTTTAATATATTAATTAAATTTTACTTAAAATGATTGGAGGGATTTATAATCATGATATATAAATGTGTATGGATGATTACTGCTATATTGCTCTTAACAGGATGTAGTATCACAATAGGAGATCCTCAAAATCACAATCAAAAATCTTCGAAATCCAATAATAAACAACATAAAAATAAAAAAGAAACGCCAAAAATTAATGTTTTATCACAGGATTTTTCTGATCATTATATGAATGAAAACCATGTTACGGGATATAAAGGATTAATGAAGACAATGGACAAGACAGAAATAGAATCTAAATATGGAGATGAAGAAGAAGTACGTAATTTTTTAGGAAGAGAAGGGCATGTTTATGGGAACTTTATGGTTATGTATTATTTGAGTGAAGGTTATCCAGTTAAACAATTCAGTATCGTTCCTAGTAATCACGTTACGTACAAAGACTCTGTAGATTTTCATGGTGAACCAACACAAGATTTAAGAACGAGACAAGGACATTCATTTGTTGTTTATAACAAGACGAATCATAACGGCTACCAAGTTGCTGTATATACAAAAGGAAATAATGACGATGATAATATTCAATATATCATGCAATTTCCAGATGACTTTAAGTTTGAAAATTCAAGGGATAATCAACAAACAACCATTACGAGAGATAACGTATTTGATGCAGTAGAAGCGTTTGAAGGTATAGATAAAGATGGAACAGATCATATCATTTGGAAAGAACCTAAGAAGAAAGGTGACGTGTTTGGATTTTCATATTCAAGTAAAGATGGCAAACTACTAGGGTCATACAATGTTAGTGAAGATGGTTATGTTGAATCATTTAATGAAAATGGCAAAAAAATTAGAGCTGGTTATATTAATTTAAATCAGTAAAATTACATTCGTAGCGTTGACAATTTTAATGGAACCGATTACAATCAGAACATGTTAATATATTTTTTTGAATCTTTTTGGTACCGGTACCAAAAAGAACGGGATAAATAAGGAGTGAAATGAATGAATTATAAAAAGGAAGCTCAGAATATTACTGAAGCAATAGGTGGGAAAGATAACATTGAAGCTATTGCGCATTGTGCCACACGTTTAAGACTTGTATTAAAAGACGAGTCTCAAGTAAATGAAGACCAATTAAATGATATGGATGTTGTTAAGGGGACTTTCTCAACCGGTGGTCAATACCAAATTATTATAGGTTCTGGAACGGTAAACAAAGTCTTTGCGGAAATGGAATCTTTAACTGGATTAGAGGCATCTACAACATCAGAAGTAAAAGAAAAATCGACTAAGAAATTAAACCCGATTCAGCAATTTGTAAAAATGTTATCAGATATATTTGTTCCGATTATTCCTGCAATTGTAGCAGGTGGTTTATTAATGGGGATTAATAATATTTTGACAGCTAAAGATTTATTTTATGATAAAGCGTCATTTATTGATGTACATAGTCAATTTGCAAGTTTAGCTAATATGATTAATGTTTTCGCTAATGCACCATTCGTATTTCTACCAGTTCTAATAGGTTTTAGTGCAGCGAAGCGGTTTGGAGGAAACGCATTTCTTGGAGCTGCACTTGGTATGATACTTGTGCATCCTAGTTTAATGAATGGTTATGATTATCCTAAAGCTTTAGTAAAAGGCGACGAAATCCCAACGTGGGAAATTTTTGGACTTTCTATCAAAATGGTTGGTTATCAAGGACAAGTGTTACCTATATTAGTCGCATCTTACATACTTGCTAAATTAGAAATTGGATTTAGAAAAGTCATTCCTTCTACTTTAGATAATTTATTAACACCATTACTGTCATTATTCTTTACAGCATTTGTTACATTTTTAGTCGTTGGACCAGTTACACGAACTGCAGGAACTTTCTTATCTGACGGTTTAACTTGGTTATATGAAACAGGTGGTGCAATCGGTGGTTTATTATTTGGATTATTATATGCACCAATTGTTATTACTGGCATGCATCATAGCTTTATCGCTATTGAAACAACATTGATTGCAGACAAAGCAAATACAGGCGGATCATTTATATTCCCAATTGCAGCAATGTCTAACGTTGCACAAGGGGCAGCAACACTTGCAGCATTCTTTATTGTGAAGAATCATAAAATGAAAGGTACTGCTTCAGCAGCAGGTATTTCTGCATTGTTAGGTATTACAGAGCCAGCTATGTTTGGTATAAACTTAAAATTACGTTATCCATTTATCGGTGCGATTATAGGATCAGGTGTTGGTTCTTGTTATGTAGCTGCAACAAAAGTAAAAGCTATTGCACTCGGTACAGCGGGATTACCAGGATTTATTTCTATAGCTCCAGGTAGTTGGTTTAACTATATTATCGGTATGGCGATAGCAATTGTTGTCGCATTCGTTGTTACAATTGTATTATCTAGAAGAAAAGCATATAGAGATGTGCAATCATAATATTTGTTATGACCTCTCATTATTTCGTACAATAGAAGTAGTTATTAAATGGAGGTATTGAACATGAAATTAAATGAAATTGATGAAAACGAATTATATCCTACAGAAAAAGTTGGTCCAAGTGTATTAGGAACAATTATTTATAAAGTAGGCGAACAAAGCCAATTTAAAGGGGCATATATTACAACAAACGAACGTGTCATTATGAGCGTTGATATGAACGGTGAACCTTATAAAAGAGTATTTAGTTATCAAGATATCAAAGCCGTTACAATAGAAGATAAAGGTGTATTATTTATTGAATTCCCTCAAGGAAAAGTTGCAATGATAGATATTGAAGAAGGCGACAAAGAAGCATTCAAAGATTACGTTAACAATCTTGTTCAACAATAAATAACATCGTTAAAAACCTTTCAATGAAGACCATAACAGGTCTAAATTGAAAGGTTTTTTTAAATACAAATGATGAAATTGATTAACTGTTATTCAATCCAATAATATTGACTTCGTTAAAAATTTTATCAAGCTTTTCATAGTCTAAATCATTATTTGTGGACTTTGACCAATGTATAATACCAGCTAAATTAGAAGCGTAAATAAAAGGTAGTAAAGATTGAGGTAAATGCTCTGGTGTTGAAACCATATCGATATTATTTTTAAAATCTTTGCTGAATACCTCAATAAAGTACTTAGCAATTTCATCCATAAATGCAGTATCACTATTATCTTTTTGTTTTTCAAATACGTCACTTAACTCACTGATAAATGCCTTTTCCATCGATTGAAAAGGATGATGTAGACGGTCGTATAAATCTAATTCAAAGAAATCTTTCGTATATTCGCTTAATGCATATTGTAAGAGATCAAACTTATCCATAAAATGCTTGTAAAATGTTGTTCTATGTATAAGAGATGCATGACAAATTTCATTTACAGTAATCTCTGAGAAATTTTTCTCTTTAAGAATCGAGATTAAAGTTTCTGTGAGTGCTTTTTTAGTTTTAATCACACGTAAATCCGTTTGTTTAGTCAAAATTAATTCCACTCCTTTAATATACAGTGTATGCATAAAATTTATGAAATGCAAATAGGGAGGTTGTGAGGTATTGTTGATATGAGTTTTGTAGGCGAGCATGTTGTTATTAGCAGTTTTGGTGAGAAGTGCAAATAACGAGTGTATTAGTAACACTTCGGCCGAGTTTTGTAATTAAGACTGTCCATAGTAACAAATCTCAGTAGTTTTGTAACTAACAACTCCGTTATGAACAAGTTTGTGCAGAAGTGTTCACAAGACCAACATATATAATAGAAGAGACTAGGTCAGTATGACCCAGTCTCTGCTTTATTATTTAGTTAACATATCTTTGAAGTATTTAGATTGTTTTTCGATTGAAATTGGATCTGAATACATAAATTCATTTCTTGGATAGTAGTACACTTGATCTTCTTTAACTGCTGGTGTGTTTTTCCAAATGCTACCTTTAGTTAATGAAGAACTTGGTGCTTTTCCATTTTCAGTTGGGATTAATAAATAATCACCAGTGTATTTATTAAAGTTTTCGAATGAAGTTGTTAACCAACCTTCTTTAGGAATGTCTTTTTGTGCTGCTTCTGGATGTTTGAATCCAAATCCTTGATAAATGACTTCTGAACCTCTACCAAAGTTCTTACCGATTAATGTAAGTTCTTTAGGTCCAACTTCCATGATAGAAACTGTGCTGTCTTTACCAATTTTGTCTTGAACTTCTTTCCCGTCTTTAGCCATGATATCTTCTAATTCTTTAACTTGTTCTTTAGCTTGATCTTCTTTACCTAATAATTTCCCGATTTCAATGTGTACTTCTTTAAAAGTACGTTTACTGTGGTCGAATGGTACAGTAGGTGCTATTTTTTCATATTTTTTAATTTGTGGATTAGCATTATAAGTAATGATTAAATCTGGTTTAAGTTTTGTAACAGCTTCAACATCTTCAGAACCAACACGTTTCCCGTCTTTATCGTCAACATACTTTGATTTAGGGAAATCAGCATCTGTTCCAACTGGATCAACACCAAGTTTTTGGAAGTTACCTTGGTTAGTTGTTAATACCACAACACGTTTCGGATTGTTAGGAATTTCAACTGTTTTTCCTTCATCTGTTTTATATTTGTGAGTTTTACTTTTAGATGAGTCATCATCTTTGTTGCCACAAGCTGCTAATACAAGTAACAATGTAGCGAGGAATACAAGTAATTTTTTTGTCATTTTTTCTCTCTCCTAATTGATAATTACTTTCAATTATATCATGTTAATTTGTTAAATAGTATCCATTTTTTTATTTTAAATTTGTTTATAAATTGTAAATAATGGATAATAAACTGTAACGATGGAGGTGATGTCTCGTGCATGAAATTAGAATAGAATGTCCCAAAATATTCGACTATGAAAAATGCTTAGATTATTTAAAAAGAGATGAGAATGAAGTGTTATTTGAAGTTGAAGATCATAAAATTTATCGTGCGATAAATTTAGATGGCGAGCGACTGTTGATGTGTATTTATTATCATCGCCATTACTTAATTGTTGAGATTTTAAATGATGTTTCTGTAAATCCTACACTTACTGAAAAAATAATTGCATATATAGAAGAATGGTTCGATTTCTCAGCAGATTTATCATCGTTTTACCAATATGGTAGAAAAAATGAAATATTAAAGCCATTAATCCAGGAATTATATGGTTTAAGATTGATTAGAATTCCTAATTTATTTGAAGCTATTTCCTGGGGCATAATTGGACAGCAAATTAATTTAACATTTGCATACCAACTTAAAAAGAGACTTGTTCAAACTTATGGAGAGAAAATTACGTATAATCATAAAGCTTATTACATCCATCCTACAACTGAAGTGATTGCAAATGTTTCTGTACAAGAGTTGATGGATTTGAAATTTTCAAGAAGAAAAGCAGAATATTTAATAGATATTGCGAAAAGAATGCATTCTCAAATGTTATCTAAAGACATGTTGTTGGATATTGAAGATACAAATGATATTGAGCGTACACTTATTAAAATTAGAGGGATTGGTCCATGGACAGCACATTATGTTATGATGCGTGCGTTAGGTGTTCAGGATGCTTTTCCAATCGGGGATGTTGGGCTACAAAACGCATTGAAAGACATCTTGAATTTAGATAAGAAACCATCTAAAGAACAAATGTTAAGTTTGAATGAAGGTTGGCATGAGTGGAGTTCTTATGCAACGTTTTATATATGGCGAGCACCACATATTCAAAATTAAAGAGTTGGATTGAAATCTCTACGATAAATAGGGTATTTCATCCAACTCTTAATTTTTAGTCTAAAGTTTGTTCTTCACCATTAAAGATAAGTTTTGGTTCAATTGTTGCTTTTAAAGAATGTGCAACCGTACAATATTTTTCAACACTCAGTTTTATGGAACGCTTTAATTTTTTTAAATCCACTTCACCTTCAACATCAAAGATTAATGTGACATGTTTCACTGCACGAGATGTTGTATCTTCTCTTTCATCATCTACAGTAATTTCTAATTTGGTAACTTGTGCTAAACGTTCTTTCATTAAATTAGTAACATCAATTCCAGTACATCCAGCTAAACCGCTTAGCAAAAGTTCAACAGGAGATGGACCGTTGTCATCTCCACCTGATTCTGTTGGTGCATCAGAGATGATGTCATGGCCAAATTTGGATTGTGCTTTAAAAGTTTTCTTACCTTGCCAAGTAGACTTAATCATTAAGCTCTCCTCCTCTTTTTTTAAATTGTATCAACTTCAAATAATATAGACTAGTAAATCGTCTTTCCCATAATCATTCATTAAAATAAAAAAATTAGTTTTATGTCTTTTTGTTCATATTCAGTTCATATTGCCTCGTTATGATATGTATATACATTAAAGAGAGAGGAACGGATAGACATGAAACTAGCACTTAAAGAGCTTACTTATTACAAATTTAAATATCTACTCGTAACATTAATTTTATTCTTATTAGCATTTTTAATGTTATTTATATCAGCTTTAGCACAAGGGTTAGCTAAAGAGAACGTATCGGGAATTGAACAATGGAATAAAAGTACTTACGTAATTGCCAGTGATGCTGACAATAACTTGAGTCAGTCTAATATTACGACGAAAACTGATGACGCTGTTAATACAATTGCTAAAGGCGACACAATCAAAACAGCAATGCAAAAAATTGATACTAAAAGTGGGAAAACAGATTTAATGTTTACACAAATGACAAATAACATTAAACCGAAACCAACAGAAGGACATTTACCTCAAAATAAAAACGAAGTGTTATTGAATGAAAAATTAAAAGCAGAAGGTTTTAAAGTAGGGGACGAAATTAAATTATCAGAAGGCGATCAATCATATAGAATCTCAGGATTCGCAGATAATATCATGTTCTCACATACATCTATGGCATATGTAAATGAAAATGGCATGGATGCGTTGAAAGGTCATCATATTTCAGTCATTGCATATGACAACTTGAATGATCATCAAAAAAATGAAATCAACGACGTAGACAATGTTAAAGTCATTTCACAAGATGACATGTTAAATGCCATTCCAAGTTATAACGCAGAACAACAACCATTGAACTTGATGATTGTATTCTTATTCGTTATTTCAGCGATTGTTATTACGGCATTCTTCTATGTTATGACAATTCAAAAAACAAGCCAATTTGGTATTTTAAAAGCAATCGGTACAAAAAACATATCACTTATCGCATCATTAATGCTGCAAATTCTGATGATTACATTAGCGGGCGTGGTCTTATCCATTGCCGTTATATTTATCATCAACAGTGTGATGCCAGTTTCAATGCCATTCTATATTGACGTAAACTTAATGATGTTAATGGTAGCCGTATTCATCGTTGTTTCATTAATCGGCGCCGTATTATCACTGATTAAAGTGACAAAAATCGAACCACTTGAAGCTATAGGAGGCGAATAATAATGGGATTAGTTGTTGAACATGTTACAAAATCATTCGGAGAAAATGAAGCAAAAACACAAGTATTAAATGACATTACATTTACAGCAGAAAAAGGACAGCTTGTTATTTTGAATGGCGCTTCTGGTTCAGGGAAATCTACATTACTTTCTATTATTGGTGGATTACTTGGCAAAAGCTCAGGAGAAATAACTTTAGACGATTTAGATTATGTAGACTTATCAGATAAAAAATTAACAGATATGAGATTGAATCAAATAGGATTTATCTTTCAATCATCACACTTAATACCATATTTAAATGTTACAGATCAACTTGTTTATGTTGGTGAAATGGCTGGTATGCGTAAAAAAGATGCTAAAGAAAGAGCAGAAAAATTATTAAAACAAATTGGTTTATCTCATCGACTTAAATCATATCCAAATGAATTGTCAGGCGGGGAGAAACAACGTGTTGCAATTATGAGAGCTTGGATGAATCATCCAAAAATGATTTTGGCAGATGAGCCTACTGCAAGTTTAGATTCAAAACGTGCAATAGAAGTAGCAAAAATGATTAAAAATAGTGTGAAAGAAAATAATTCAATTGGTATTATGATTACACATGATGAAAGAATATTTGAATTTGCAGATAAAGTGATTAAATTAAGTGACGGAAGAATTGAGGAACAAGTATCATAATTAAATTAAGCGGCTGGAGATTGTTAATCATCTCACAGTCGCTTTTTGTATGATTATTTTTTAATAAATCCTTTTAAATTTAATTTTTCTAGAATATCTGGTCTTGTTTTTTTGCTCATCATATTCTTAATTTGTTCTGACCAAGATTCTGAGCGCTTGCCTTGGGTACGTTTTTCATAATATTCTTGTATGTCTTTGTCATATTGTTTAATTTGATTGAGTTGTTGTTCTTTGTCGGCATTATATTGATTTTCATGGAAGACATGTTCAAATGGTAAACGTTGCTTAGGTGAACCTTGATCGTCATCACTTGGTACACCGACAGCCATACCGAATAGTGGGAAGACATGCTCAGGTAAGTTTAATATCTCACTTACTCGACCAACATCGTTACGTAATGATCCTAAATAAACAATGCCTAGCCCCATATCTTCAGCAGTTAAAGCTACATTCTGTGCAGCAAGTGCAACATCTATCGTACCAACTAGCAAGCCTTCAGCTGACTCAAAACTAGGTTGCATATTACCTTGTGTTTCTTGGTTAATTAAACTATGACGGTAATAATCTATCACATACACAAATAAATAACCGTTATCGACAACATGTTGTTGCCCTGATACTTCTTTTAATGCTTGTTTAATTTCTGGGTCTGTAATACCAATAATAGAATAAGCTTGAACGTAACTTGAAGTTGAAGCCATTTGTCCTGCTTTTACTAATTTTTCTACAGTCTCTTTCGAAAGAGGTTCATCTTTAAACTGTCTAACAGATCGGTGCTGTTGAGTTAAGTCAAATACACTTTGATTCATTGTGTTCAGTGCTCCTTTATAATACTTATGATATATAAATGTTATCAAAAATATTAAAAATATTCATATAAGGTGCTTTAAATAAAAAATAAGCATTTAGGATGTTATATGATATCCTAAACGCTTATTAAGTGAAACTTATTTGATTTTATTTAACGCTTGTTCTAAATCCTTAATAATGTCTTCACTAGATTCTGTACCAACTGATAAGCGTACTAAGTCTTTTGTAACACCTGATGCTAGTTGTTCTTCGTATGTTAATTGTTGGTGTGTTGTACTTGCTGGATGTATGATAAGTGATTTAGAGTCACCAACGTTTGCTAATAATGAAAATAAATTCAGTGCTTCAACAAATTCGGGAATAGCTTCTGAATTACCTTTAACACCAAATGTTAAGATAGCACCTTGGCCATTAGGTAAATATTTAGTTGCGAGTTCGTGATATTGATTAGATTTAAGACCAGGATAATTAACCCAGCTTACTTTTTCATGATTTTCTAGAAACTCTGCAACTTTTTGAGCATTTTCAGAATGACGTTCTGTTCTTAAATGTAAAGTTTCAAGTCCGATTAGGAATTGTTGTGCATTAAATGGAGAAAGTGCTGGTCCAATGTCTCGCAATAATTGTACACGTGCTTTCGTAATGTATGCAGCTGCACCAACATCATTGACATAAGATACACCATGATAACTTGGATCAGGTTCAACTAATCCAGGGAATTTGCCATTATCCCAGTTGAATTTACCACTATCTACAATCACACCACCAATTGATGTACCATGACCACCAATAAATTTAGTCGCAGAATGGACAACGATGTCAGCACCAAATTTAATTGGTTGTAGTAGGTGAGGTGTAGCAAATGTATTATCGACGATTAATGGAATACCATTATCGTGTGCAACTTTAGCAACAGCTTCAATATCTAATACATCGATACGTGGGTTACCAATTGTTTCAGCGAAAATAAGTTTCGTATTTTCATTGATTGCTGCTTCAAAATTTGCTGGATCATCTGGGTCTACAAAGTGCACTTTAATGCCGAATTTCTTTAAAGTTACAGCAAATAAATTATATGTACCACCATATAGGTTAGTAGATGCGACTACTTCAGAGCCACTTTCTGCAATATTTAATATACTCAATGTAATGGCTGCTTGACCGCTACCAACACTTAATGCTGCTATTCCGCCTTCTAATAAAGCGATACGTTTCTCGAATACATCATTTGTTGGGTTCATGATTCGAGAATATATGTTACCTTCTTCAGCTAAAGCGAATAAGTTCTTCGCATGTTCAGTAGATTTAAACGTATATGAAGTTGTTTGATGAATAGGTACAGCTGTAGAACCTGTTACAGGATCAGGTACTTGACCACCGTGAATTGCTAATGTCTCTTTATTCCAATTTTCTTGTGTCATTAATAAATACCTCCTTAAGTTATATATATGTCATTATAGTCAGACAATTTTAAAAATTCAATTAAATCCGAGTTAAAAGATAAGAAAATTTCATAAAGCCTTTAAAAAAGCATTTTTTTATTTAAAGCCGACTTTACTTATAAGAATAGTTATGATAAATTCAAAATATTATTACGCTCGGGAGTGGATGACTTGCTTAAAGTTGAAGGATTGTATCATAAATTTGGTACACAAGAAATTTTGAAAAATATAAATTTTGAACAAGAAAAAGGAACCGTCACAACAATTATTGGACCAAGTGGATCGGGGAAGACGACGCTACTAAGAAGTTTAAATATGCTTGAAACACCATATAAAGGATTAATCGAACTCGGGAATTGTAAGTTCGATGTAGAAAATTATCAAAAGCAGGATGTTACGCGCTTAAGAAGTCAATCTGCAATGGTCTTTCAACACTATAATTTGTTTAAAAACCGTACAATTTTAGAAAACATTACAGAAGGTTTGATATACGGACAAGGAATGAAGAAGAAAGATGCTAAAGAGAAAGCTATGAAATATCTTAAGAAAGTATCTTTAGATGATAAAGCAGATGTTTATCCTGTTCAATTATCAGGTGGACAACAGCAACGAGTTGGTATCGTGAGAGCACTCAGTATCGAACCTGAAGTATTGTTATTAGATGAACCAACTTCAGCACTTGATCCGGAATCTGTACAAGGTGTGTTAAATATTATTCAAGAAATCGCAAGCGAAGGTAGAACGATGGTTATTGTAACGCATGAAATTCAATTTGCGAAAGAAGTATCTGATCAAGTTGTGTTTATGGATAAAGGTGAAATTATTGAAAGCGGAACACCAGAAGCCGTTATAGATAATCCAGCGTCTGAACGTACGAGAAGATTCTTAAGTCGTTTAACACCAGTCGGATTGTAGGAGGTAAAGAATGAAGTATATTAAATTATTGATTTTGATGATGCTCATCATTTCTTTATCTGGTTGCGGCACAATCACGAAAGAAAATAACGGTAAAAAAGTAGTTAAAGTAGCTTTATCTGCAGAAGTTAATCCGCCTTATTTATATACAGATAGTGATAATAAACCAGTCGGATACGATATGGATTATATGAAAGAACTTGAAAAGAAACTACCACAGTATGATTTCCAATATGAATTTGGAGAAGAAGAATCTAACGTTGTTGGTATTGGTGTTGGTAAATTTGATATGGGTATTAATTGGTTCTTCAAAACGCCTGAAAGAGAGCAGAAATTCTTATATCAAAAAGAACCCTATGTTTATTCTTTAACAACGCTTATTGTACATAACGATACAAATGATATTGAAACTTTAGATGACTTACAACATAAAAGACTGACGCCTATGTCACCAAGTGGCGGATTATATTCAATCTTAACAGGTTACAACAAGACACATAATAATCAAATCGACATTGATGAAATTCATAAAGTTTCAAATGGTGAGAATTTCAAAATGATTGAATCTAAAAGAAGAGATGCCATGTTCTTAAACTTAACAACTTACCAAGCAATTCAAAAAGAACTCAATGCTGATGTAAAAGTTGGTGGCGTTGTTTCAAAAGAATCTGTTCATATTTTATATAATAAGAAAAATACGCAATTACAAAAAGATATAGACAAAGCTACTAAAGAGTTAAAAGAAGACGGTACGCTAGAGGAATTATCTAAAAAATGGTTTGGATTTAATATATTTGATGATAAAGAGTCATTAAATGATATTAAAGACCGCTTATAAGGAGGAGACATATGGGAACAACTACTTGGCCAGATTTGTTTGTGCAAATACTGGATAAACTACCAATTACATTGTTAATAACCGTTCTTTCTCTTTTATTTGCGATGATATTGGGGCTAGTATTAGCAGTTATTAGAATCAAAAAAGTACCTGCACTATCCCAAATCGTAAAATTATATGTATCCTTTGTTAGAAGTACGCCACTTATATTACAACTATTTTTAGTATATTTTGCGTTACCGATCATATTGCAGTGGGTGTACATTGATATTAATCATTTTAGTAGACTTTTCTTTGTTATTTTGACATTCACGCTGCATACTGGTTCATATTTATCAGAAGTGATGAGAGCTGGATATAACTCAGTTGATAAAGGACAAATTGAAGCAGGGAAAACAGTCGGTCTTAATGATCGTACAATTTTATTAAGAATTATTATTCCACAAGGTTTTAGAAATAGTTTACCAAACACCGGTAATCAAGTTATAGAACTGATTAAAGACACATCATTAGCGTTTACAATCGGTTTAATCGATATGATGGGACAAGTAAATTTAATTATCGGTAATAACTACGGACTAGGCATGTTTCCAGTATATTTCGCGATTTGTATCATTTACTGGGTTATCTGTATCATAGTCGAATTTATCGTGATGCTTTTAGAAAAGAAATACAATATTCCATATCAAACTGAACAAATGAGGTGAGCAATTTGACGATAGATTTTCCTTTTATGTACGAACATGTTGGAGATATTTTAAAAGGTGTACCAACAACGTTATTAATAGCAGTTGTCAGTATGGTAATTGGTTTAGTGATTGGTACTGCTTTTGCATTAATAAGACAAGCTAAGTATCCAGTTATTAACCAACTTATTGTCATATTTGTTTCGTTCTTCAGATCGACACCACTCATCGTTCAGTTGTTTGCTTTTTATTATGGGACGCCTGTAGTCATAGAGTGGTTAAACAAAATGTGGCATTTGAACATTAATCCTGATGGTATAAATCCTATAGCAATCGTATTATTTGTATTTACATTACATTCAGCTGCGTATTTAACAGAAGTGATGCGTGGTGGTTTACGAAGTGTTGATGATAAACAAATAGAAGCGGCACTCACAGTTGGACTTAGAAAGCGACATATACTTATGAGAATTGTGATACCTCAAGCTTTAGGTTATGCAATTCCGAACTTAGGTAATCAATTTATTGCTTTAATTAAAGGGACAGCAATCGCGTTTGTCGTACAAGTAACAGAAATACTTGCAATCAGCCAAATTATTGCTAACGATGGTTATCGTTTTGTTGAAGTATATATTATAGCTAGTGCAATATATTGGATTTTGGCTATCTTTTTCGAATGGATTTTTGGCAAGATGGAAAACAGAGTTGGAAAGTATTTATATCAAACTTAAAGCGCAAGGTCATAGATTATCATTTCCTAGGAAATTTTAACTATGACCTTGTTTTTTTATAACTTTACAGCGTATAAGTGTATACTAATAGATAAATAAATATCGGGGGTGCACCATGATTGAAATCCGACCAGTAGAAATGAAAGACGCAAGTGAATTATTAGATATAGATGTAAGAAATAGAGCACTATTTGAATCATATTCAGCAGCAGACAGAAAAGATTCAGACTACCAACTCTATAATTACAGAAAAATTATAGACAAACATTTACAAGAGATGACAGAAGATAAAGGCTATCACTATGTCATTGTACATAAAGAAGATAATAAAGTAATCGGAACGATAGATTTATTTGCAGTCGTCAGACACAATATTCAGAGCTGTATGATGGGTTATGCATTAGACGCAGAATATAACGGAAAAGGTATTACAACATTGGCAGCAAAAGAAGTCATTCGTATCGCATTTAATGAATTAGGATTCCATAGAGTTGAAGCAGGCGTACAACCAACAAATATAGGTTCAGTTAGAGTATTAGAAAAAGCAGGCATGATACGCGAAGGACTAAACAGATCTAACGTAAGAATCAATGGCGAATGGAAAGACCATTACCTATATGCCATCGTAAATGAAAACTATTAAAGACAGGTGAGTAGCATGGTGGTAGTAGGGTTGGGTGTTTATATATGTTTGTTATTATTGGCTAATTACTTAATTAAAAATGAAAAATTCTATATTATTCATACGATGTTTACAATAATCTTTATCTGTTTTAGCCAAATTCCTTTAATTTATTATGCAAAACTTGATGGGGACTTAAATGGCATTGTATTGGTATTTGGATTGATATTTACAATACTGATGAGTGTATCGATGTTCCTTCAAGTGATTTGTGATTTATTAGCTTATACGAATTTGTTTAAAACAAAAACCATAGATAAAATGTTCAAAATTGTATCTGATCCATTAGAGGTAGCTGGTAATGTAATCAAATCAGTTTGGTTATTACTATTAGGCATACATTTAATTCAAAATAATGACTATGGGATAGGATTATTTGTTCTAATATGGGGCATAACGATTGTCTATTATATTGGCATCCTTATAAATTATGTAACAAGTCACAAGAAAGGTATTAGACCTAATGTGATTTTTATAAATATTGAAACACTATTGATATTTTTAATTTTATATATAGGAACTTTTGTTATATGAGGTGACTTTCTGGACCGATAAAAATAAATACCGGTCCAGAAGTAGGATATGTGGACCGATAAATAAAATTATCGACCCGAAAATGGGATTTGCAGGCCGATAAATAAAAATAGCGACCCGAAAATGAGATTACCAGGCCGATAAAATAAATTATCGGCCTAGTAATTTCCTTATACCACATAAAATGAAACAAGCGGAACCATAATCAACGATGGTTCCGCTTGTTCTGCTCCATTGTCCTGTTCCGCTTGTCCTTTTACCTTGAATCGGGTTGGTCTATTTTTCTGTGGTGATCTATATATAAACCAAGTGGTGTTAGTATGAATGAAAGTATGATATATGCCCAATTCGATGTATATATTTTAGGTCCTAATTGTAAATAGACGCCTGGTAAATAAAAGGCTAGTATCGTCACTACTAATGTCCCGAATATCAATATATTAGTAATCATGGTTGTCCAATTGGATTCGCTATATATTCGTATTTGAACGACTTTAAATATCATCCATATAAATATGAAAATCATCGTAAATCCTGTTACAAAGGTGATGAGGAATGTGTATAGATATGTGAATTCAACTTGTGTGAAGAATCCTGTGAATCCTCTTATGAATGAAAATACACCTAACAAAATAAGGATATGTAAGCCGATAAATTTAAATATATTCTGGAATGTTCTATTTGGCATATTTCTAATCATCGTGTCGGCATGTTTTTTTGGATCGTGATCAAAAAATTCCATGGCATGCATGCCGTCTTTTTCGGCGCTTAATAAATGATTAAGTATGTTGAGCAACATTTTCTCTGAGTCATATTCATTAATGCTCAAATTTGCACGTACGTATGTTATATAATTTTCGTAAACTTCTCTATCGTGACTATTGAGTCTTAATCGTTTTACGTTGTTTTCTATTATAAGGTCGCGTGTTGATTTTTTCATCAGCGTTTTCCTTTCTGTTATCAATAATTTTATTCTAACAAGTATTTTCTAATAAAACATTACAAATTTGAGGTTTATACTTTTTACAGATGATTCATTTTTCGATATTATTAAATGTAACAGGTGGTGTAGTCTTGGAGATCATGACATTATTTATTATCTTTTTAGTAGGGGTTTTTGCAGGAACGATTAATATCGTATCTGCTGGTGGCTCATTAATTGTTTTGCCATTACTTATATTTTTTGGACTACCAACAACTGTTGCGAACGCATCGAACAGGGTTGCGATTTTAGTTCAAAATTTATTAGCGTTATATGTGTTTTATATAAAAGGCATGAGAAATGTTAAGTTGAGCTTGATGTTAAGTGTGCCTGCTATTATTGGCTCTTTTATTGGCGTTCATTTCGCTATAAATCTCCCGGATGCTGTCTTTAACCGCATGTTAGGTATTATTATGCTTCTCGTTTTAATCGTTATGATTATTCCTACCAGATGGAAAGATACGCAAAATCAATCTGAAAAATTATCTGTCTTTAGAATTGTACTTCTCATTATTGTTTTTCTAGCACTTGGTATTTATGGTGGCATTGTTCAAGCCGCTGTAGGATTTTTATTTATTATAGCTTTAAATTTAATTATGCCAAGACTGACTTATGCGGAAGTTCAGTGTATGAAGACGTTAGTTATAACGATTTACTTATCATTATCTACTTTTGTTTTTATTTTTCAAGGTTATGTTAATTGGCCATTTGCCATAAGCTTAGCACTTGGTTCAGGTCTAGGTGGCTTTATAGGTGGTCGTTTAACAGTTTCTTTACCTGAAAAGAAACTAAAAATCATAATGTTTATTATTATATTTATTTTAGCAATTAAATTATTAATCGAAAATAATTAGGTAGGGTAAAAATGTTTGTCATAAAAAATATAGAAGAAGACGTAACGATATATAGCATTAGTGAAATGGCTGCTTCTTCATTTAAAGATGAAAATCAAAGCTTGAGGCTTGCTACATCATTGGAATATGAAGCAATAAAGCGATCTCTTGAATATGAGAAGAGTGTTTTGAAAGGTGCTTTAATTCAAGATAAATGCATCGGTTTTATATGGGCGAAATATAATGTTCATGATCGAGAAGTTAAGATATACAACCTTCTCGTTGATAAAAGTCAAAGAAATAAAGGCATAGCAACCGCTTTGAAACGAGAAATAGAAAAGTGGGCGAAAGAAATGGGTGCGTATACCATCGTTTCAACAGTACATGCTCACAATAAAACAATGATTCAAATAAATGAATCAATGGACTACGAAGTTGAAAAAGTTATTATGCGTAAAAAGTTATTTTAAACAGAAGAGAGGAATTTTATGGCCATATTTGAAGGTTTCTTATGGTTCATCATGGGTATCATCCTAAGTTCAATCATACATCATTATATTTCTAAGATACCTTTAAGTTTTGTTCAAATTATAATTGGTTTTGTTATATTCTTATCTCCAATTCCAGTTGAATTAAACTTTGAGTCAGAAGTATTTATGGTAGGGATTATCGCACCATTGCTATTTTTAGAAGGTATTTCGGTATCACGTTTCCATTTAGCGAGATATTTGAAACCCGTTATGTCTATGGCATTAGTGCTTGTATTCTCAACAGTTATTGGTCTAGGCTTCTTATTACATATTATCTGGCCAGAATTACCATTAGCTGCATGTTTTGCAATTGGTGCAATCGTGTCACCTACAGATGCGGTAGCCGTTCAAGCTATTGCGAAAGGCAAATTATTGCCTAAAGGTTCTATGACTATATTAGAAGGTGAATCTTTACTGAATGATGCTGCAGGTATCTTGTCATTTAAGATTGCATTAGCCGCATTAGTAGGTGGGTCATTCTCATTAACTGGTGCAGTTGGACAGTTCTTTATAACTGCAATCGGTGGCGCAATTGTTGGTCTTATTATTGGTTATGGTGTTGTACAATTACGTGTTTATTTAACACGTAATGGGATTAATAACGGTAATATGTTGACGTTCATCCAGGTTATTACGCCGTTTCTAGTTTATATTATTGCTGAAACATTCCATTCATCAGGTATTATTGCTGCAGTTGTTGCAGGTTTAATTCACGGTGTTGAAAAAGACAGAATTGCTCAAGCAACGACGAAAGAGCAAGTAACATATAATCATACATGGGATTTACTGAGCTATTTATTAAACGGTTTTGTATTTATTTTATTAGGTTTCTTAATACCTGAAGTCATGATTAATATATTAGAAGAACCACAACATGAAATTATGCATGTTATTGGAATTACACTATTTGTAGCTGCATTAGTGTATCTATTTAGATATATTTGGGTGCTTATTTCATATCCATATTTCTATTTACCAGAAAGTCGATTTTCTAAAATGTTAAATACGGGTAAAGATATTGCGCCAGAATCAGAAATAGATAAACCAAATCGCTTTAAATATGCGTTTATTATGACGGTTTGTGGTGTTCACGGTACCATTTCATTAGCAATCGCATTGATGTTGCCATTTAAATTGTCAGAACACACTGATTTTATTTATCGCGATCATCTATTGTTTATCGCAACTGGTGTTATTTTAATCAGTCTTGTACTCGCGCAATTAATATTGCCACTCGTTACACCAAAAGCTAAACCGAAAGATCAAAGTTTATTAACATTTAACGAAGCGAAAATTTTATTAATTGAAAGTGCATTAGAAAATCTACAAGAATTTTACAGTAAAGAAACAAGCTATATTTACGGTAAAATCACACGTAGTTATCATATGCAATTATCGTTCTTAAGAGAAAATGAAGAAAAAGACGAAGATATAAAAGAGCTAGAACGTATGCAACGCATTGCGATTGATACAGAATTCAACACTTTGGACAAACTCATTAAAGAAAATAAAATATCTCAAAGTACATTTGATAACTACAGACAAATTACTGAACGTTCATCAACATTTAAAAATGCTTCATTATATACAAAAGTGAAATTAATGTTGAAATTATTTATTAGACGTAGAAAAATTAAAACATTCATTAATGCTACCAGTTCACTTTCAATTGAAAGTAATATTAAAGAGATGAGATTTATCAGTAAAGAAGTGCATTACAATGTTGTTAAAAGATTAACTGAAGAAATGAATGACAACAATGAATTTGAAATTAGTATTGTATGTGATTCTTACTTAAACAAAGTTGAAAGATTAACACCTGATTACTTTAAAGGTAATCACACTGCTGTATATACAGAAATGGAAATTTACGCATTAAGAATTCAAAGAGAAATGATTAATCAGTTAACAGAAGAAGGTAAAGTCAGTCGTTCAATGGCAATCAAACTAAGAGAATCTGTTAATTATGATGAAATGATTGTTCTCGGTAACAGCATATAGTTTGTTTTCAATAGATAGCTTACATGTTGTGTGGTAAAATGTTTAAGACTATATATAGGAGGCGACACCTATGAAGAAGGCACTTTTACTTATGGTGAGCTCATCAATTATTCTAGCAGCGTGTGGCAATGATGATGAACAGAAAAATCTAGAACAAGAAATTAAATCTTTAGAGAAATCGACTAAAGATTATCAAAAAGATAAAAAGTCTTTAGAAAAAGAAAATGAAAAGTTAAAAGAAAGTATTAAAGATAAAGAAGAGCAATTAAAAAAACTTGAAGATGAAGTGAAAAGTAATCAATCAGATACAGAAGAATCTAAAGATAGCAAAGAAGATTCAACAGACAAAAAAGAAACTTCAAGTGCTGAAAGTAAAGAGGACTCAGCAAAAAAGCCATTTCCTAATACAATTCGAACGTCAACAAATGGAGATGTTGAACTCATTCATGATCTTAAAGATAAACATTTTCAATTTGAAGACAGTGGCATGAAAGTCAATATTGATCATTTGCAAATTTTCCAAGTGCATAACATGCCTGAAGGACAGGTCTTACTTTTTAACGGTGCAAAAAATGGTTATGTCGTGATGTATGAAGTATTAACTGAAAATACTTCAAATCATAAGTTATACTATGATAATACGGCATCTATTCAAGATGGCAGTCATAAACAACGATCTGATTATGCATCATTTATACCAGATTCTCATAATGAAAAGTACATGAAAAAGTCTAAAGAAAATACAGATGAATATCAGCCTGGTGAAAAGACAAAAAGTTTAAAATCTATTCCAATTTCTCAAAAAGCCTATGAAGCGCTTAAAAATAACCGTGCTACTTTCAATATAAAAGGTGGCGTAAGTAAAACAGCTACATTTGATGATGCAACTGATAAAGTAAAATCATTTAAATTAGATTTATAGGTCGCGTTTAGATTGAATTGTATTAGGGAATAAACAACAAAGGATTATTTGAAAAGAGGGATGTCATCGTGCATGAAAAAGAATTTGTTCTGATTGAAGGCGGAAAAATGACATTATTAGAATTAGGTCATGAAATCGAAACAATCACAGGTCGAACATTACAATCAACAACAGGTGAGGTTAGAAGTTGGCCATCAGAAGCAGTAATTTTTAATCGCAAATCTAATATTAATCAAGTCACATATCGTTTTAATGATGTTAACGATTTGATTGATGCAACGATTGAAGTTCCTAGAGGCTTTAAAAATTATGATACTGATCCTGTAACAATTAAACTGCTAACATATATTAGAAAAGCATAGAACACATAACGGAGCGGGATGATGAAATCTTTTAAGTTTAAAAGATTTCTCACTCGCTCCATATTTTATACATAAGGAGAAATATGATGAAGTCTAAACTGTCGATATTGAGTTTAATAACACTGATTGTCTTTGTTATTGCGGGTTGTTCAAATGACGCAACTGAGAAAGAAGGCAAAGATGGAAAAATTGTATTATCACCTAAAAGTGATGACATAAAAGGGAAAGTCTTGTTTGATAGTGCGCATGGTCAAACAGCGGGAAGTGCAGATTGGGTCATCAATGGTGGCTTTTCTGATTTTGCTGATGCATTAACTAAAGAAAACTATGAAGTAACAGATTTAGGGTATAACCAATTATTAGATTATGACAAGATGAAAAAATATGAAGTCGTTGTTATTCCAGAGGCTAATAATCCACTTAAAGCGAGTGAACAAGATGCTATAGAGCAATATGTGAAGTCTGGTGGAAGTATATTAATGATTAGTGATCATTATAATGCCGATAGAAACTTTAATCGATATGATTCTTCAGAAGTGATGAACGGTTATAGAAGAGGTGCTTTTGATAATCCTACAAAAGGCATGAACGCTGAAGAAAGCTCGTCAGATAAGATGAAAGATGTTCAAAGTAGAGATTTCTTAAACGAAGTGTTTGGCTTAAGATTTAGATACAATGCATTAGGTAACATTAAAGTAGATGATTTAGCGGATGAAAAAGATAGCTTTGGAATTACTAAAGGTGTTAAAGCAGTATCGATGCATGCCGGTTCAACAATCGCCATTACAGATCCTAATAAAGCAAAAGGTGTCGCTTTTGTTCCTAAATTATCAAAAGATGATGCATGGAATCATGCTGTAGACCAAGGTATATACAATGGTGGTGGCCGCAATGAAGGTCCATATATTGCTGTGAGCAAAGTATCTAAAGGTAAAGGCGCATTTATAGGCGATTCTTCAATGGTAGAAGATAAGTCGCCAAAGTATAAACGTGAAGACAACGGAGAAACTAAAAAGACTTATGATGGATTTAAAGAAGAAGATAACCAAAAAATGATTATGCAAATTGTAGAATGGTTAAATAAAAAAGATGACCAACAAGATTTATCATCTATGAATGTTCAACTTGATGAAAAAACGCAGTTGTTAAATTTTGAACAACCAGAGAACAGTAGAGAAAATGAAAAAGAACCTTGGGGAACACCTAAACAAGGATATAAATGGTATGATTCCTCAACTTATGCATCTGGAAGTTATGGTGCAAACTCAGACCGTAAAAATAAGAAAGCTGATCAATCAACAACATCTCGTTCAAAAGAACAAAATAATAATCAATCATCCAACAGTGACCAAGGTGCATTTGAAATGCCATCATCCGTTCAGAAACAAGAGAAATTTCAAATAACAGTCCATGTCGATGAATCGAAATTAGTAAATCATAAATTCCAGTTGTCGATTAAAAATAAAGACGGACAAGAAGTAGGCATGTTCGACGGACAAGCACCAGGTGTTTCAAGTTCAGTATCACCAAAAATTAAAAACGGTGTAACCGATTGGTATTTTAAATCCAAAATAGCAAACGAAGCAGACAACGAAGTAGAAGTTGAAGTCTTATCAGGCGGCAACGTGATAGCCAAAACGACATTAAACGTACAATAACGGGTGTCGTTAGGGACAGAATTCCGAGAAATGTCCGTAAGAGAGTGCCCATCTAATTACCAGAATTCGGAATTTTGACAGTTAGCACTCTCTCTCAATAAATTTCATATAACGATAATGAAGCGTCTGGGCATAAGATTATGCTCCAGACGCTTTTTGCATATAGATATTTGTTACTTTTTATTTAAATTTTTATTAATAATCTAAAATGCATTTTATTTGATGTAAGCGTTTTCCTAGATTAAAATTAAAGTGTAATTAATTTAAGGGAGGCGTTTTAATATGGCTTTTGAATATCCAACTGCAGCAAATGCAAAATACAAAGTTAAAGACAAGTATCAGAACTTTATCGGTGGTAAATGGGTGGATCCTAAAAATGGTGAATTCTTTGATAATGGATCGCCAGTAACTGGTGAAGTATATGCAAAAATTCCTCGTTCTACAAAAGAAGACATAGATGAAGCAGTTAAAGCAGCACATAAAGCACAAGTTGAGTGGGCAAAAAAATCGCCAGCTGAACATTCGCAATTACTCTTAGATATAGCCGATCGTATTGAAGAAAATTTAGAAGAATTAGCAGTTATTGAAACATTTGATAATGGTAAACCTATTAGAGAATGTCTAGCAGCTGATTTACCATTAGTTGTGGATCATTTTAGATACTTTGGTGGTGTGGTCAGAGCAGAAGAAGGGGCAATCTCTCAAATTGACGATAATACAGTTGCGTATCACTTTAAGGAACCTATTGGGGTTGTAGGTCAAATTATTCCATGGAACTTCCCATTATTAATGGCTACTTGGAAGTTAGCGCCAGCAATCGTTACAGGTAACGCTGTTGTACTTAAACCAGCAGAACAAACGCCTGTATCTATTTTACATCTTATTGAACTAATTCAAGACTTATTACCAGAAGGCTTGATTAATGTTGTAAATGGTTTTGGTGCAGAAGCGGGACAAGCTTTAGCGACACATGAAAATATTAATAAAGTTGCATTTACGGGTGAAACAACTACTGGTCGTATTATCATGCAAAATGCGAGTCAAAACTTAATTCCAGTAACGCTTGAATTAGGTGGTAAATCACCAAATATCTTCTTCAAAGATATTATGGATGAAGATGATGACTTCTTAGATAAAGCTGTTGAAGGGTTAGTAATGTTTGCACTTAACCAAGGTGAAGTATGTACATGTCCATCAAGAGCATTGGTACATGAAGATATTTATGATAAATTTATCGAAAAATGTATCGAACGTGTAAAACAAATTAAGACAGGTAATCCTCTAGATCCAGAAACAATGCTTGGTGCACAAACTTCACAAGAACAAGCTGAAAAAATTAAGAGCTATTTAGACATTGGTAAACAAGAAGGTGCAGAAGTATTAGTTGGTGGTAATGTAAGAGAAGAAGCTGGAGAATTAGAAAATGGTTTCTATATCGAACCAACGATATTTAAAGGCACACAAAATATGAGAATATTCCAAGAAGAAATCTTTGGACCAGTATTATCATTAGCAACATTTAAAGATGATGAAGAAGCATTAGAAATGGCGAATGATACTTTATATGGTTTAGGTGCAGGTATTTGGACTAGAAACCAAAATAAAGCTTATCGCTTTGGTAGAGGTATCCAAGCAGGTCGTGTATGGGTGAATAACTACCATACTTATCCAGCTCACGCTGCTTTCGGTGGTTACAAAATGAGTGGTATTGGCCGTGAGAACCATAAGATGATGTTAGAACATTATCAACAAACTAAAAACTTACTCGTGAGTTATGACGAGAAGCCTGCAGGACTGTTCTAAATGACTGAACAAGTTACTGCTACTGAAAAAGCCAAATCACTCATTAGAGAATTAAAGAAAACACATGGTGAAAACCTTATTTTTCATCAATCAGGTGGATGTTGTGATGGTAGCTCTCCAATGTTATTTGTTGAAGGAACATTAATTATTGGAGATGTAGATGTGAAATTAGGTGAAATTGAAGGTGTCCCATTCTATATGAATAATAAGCAATATGAATATTGGAAACATACGAATTTAGAAGTCGATGTTGTTGATGGAAGAGGCGGTATGTTTAGTATAGAAGGCCCAACAGGGAAGAGATTTCACATTAGAAGTTCAGTAAGATCATAATTTTTTGAAGGATGTGCTAAAATATTAGTACATCCTTTTTTGAATATGATAAAGGTTGGGTGAATGAAATGAAACATTACATTGAAACAAAACGTTTAATACTTAGAAATTGGAAAGACGAGGATGTTGCATTATTTCAAAGTATGAATGCAAGTCCTGAAGTGAGAAGATACTTTCCAGATATATTGAGCTATCGTGCGACTGAAAATATGATTGACCAAATGAAATCAGTCATCGATCAACATGAAATTGGTTTATTTGCTGTGGAATTAAAAGAAACTAAAAGCTTTATCGGTATGGTAGGTTTGAATTATATTCCAGAAGGTAGCGAATTAAGTTTCCCAGAATTACCTTTTTATGAAATAGGTTGGCGAGTGGATAAGGATGTATGGGGTAATGGGTTAGCGACAGAAGCGGCGGAAGCGGTATTAACATATGCTAAATCAAAAGGTATTGATGAAGTGTATAGTTTTACGTCAGAAATTAATAAACCTTCCAGAAGAGTTATGGAAAAATTAGAAATGAAACATATTAGGAATTTTTTGCATCCAAAAGTCATACATGATGATGATTTAGCAGCACATGTTTTATATCATAAAGTATTGTAAGGAGTAGATGATATGATCGTTATTAGTGCATGTTTAGTTGGAGAAAAAGTAAGGTATGATGGCAACCATAAGTTGGATTTATTCTATAAGAATTTAATAGATGAGAAGAAAGCGATTAGTATTTGTCCTGAAATATTAGGTGGCTTACAAGTTCCAAGAGAACCAGCAGAAATCATCGGAGGAGATGGTTATGATGTGTGGAATGATCAAGCAAAGGTCATGACTGTTACAGGTCGTGATGTCACAATACAATTTAAAGAAGGCGCTAAGCGTGCACTCTCTATTATTAAAGATTTAAATGCCAAGACAGTTATTCTGAAAAGTGACAGTCCTTCATGTGGTAGTACAGTTATATACGATGGTACATTTACGGGAAATAAAAAAGAAGGTGTCGGTGTCACGACAGCCCTCTTTACATTAAATGATATTAACGTCTATGATGAAAAAACATTTTTAACTATTTTTGATAATCACGAAGTTTAACAGGTTGTGCCATTTTCATAGCACTAAATAAATCATTGATACTTTCTTTAATAATCGCTAAATTTTTATAATCTGAACTGATAAATTCAGTCGATATTAAATGATCAATCATTAAACTTAATGGATTGAAAAACTGTTTAGTATTTAATGCACCAATTGGTTTGTGATGTAGTCCTATTTGAGACCATGTATAAATTTCAAAGAATTCCTCTAAAGAACCAGCACCACCAGGTAACATAATGAATGCATCAGCCATATCAGACATCATTTGTTTTCTTTCATGCATTGTTTCGACAACATGATATTCTGATAAATTTTCATGAGCGATTTCACGTTCTCCTAAAAATCTTGGCATTACGCCAATAGCAATACCATCATGGTCAATGACACCATTGGCTACTGCTCCCATCATGCCAGTTGATCCGGCACCATATACTAATTCATATTTATTTTCGGCTAAATATTTACCTAACGCATAAGCTTGTTCTGTATAAATTGGGTCATTTCCCTTACTTGCACCACAGAAAACAGCAATTTTCTTCATATATATTACTCCTCTCACATATGTAGTATAATAACTTAAAAGATACTTCTATTATTTAAGAAGGGGGTATAACTGTGAATATATTTTTAATGGTCGTGCTTATTGTGCTTATTTCATCAGTAGCGGGTCTTATAAAAAACCATCAAAGTAAAACGGTTAGAATAGAAAAAATTAAATCCCAACGAGTTAAAGATGAATTAGAGCTTGAAAAAATAAAGCATGAGAACTACTTATTAGAAACAGATAAGATGCGTTTAGAATTAGAACAAATGAAAGAAATAGATAAAGTTAATTTAGAAAAAGCTAAAAAACAAATGATAGAATAATAACATTCTGGACGATTATCATTGTCCAGAATGTTTTTTTATTAATTTTGATAGAAATTCTGAAAAAACTTTATGGTCTTCTTGTGTGAGTTTTTTAGGACCTTTCGTTCTACCACCTTGTTGACGTACTTGAGCAGAAATGTGTCTTTGCGTTAACAGTTGTTCAATATTTTGAGATGTATACTCGTAACCTTTATGGTGGATAACGTGAAGGGCTTTATTTAATAAAAGACTCGCTAGTCCATAATCTTGCGTCACAACGATATCATCTGGTTGCGTCAATTTGACAATTCTAAAGTCTGCACTATCAGCACCATGATCAACATAAATTGTTGAAACATAATCAGGATATTCCGTTAATGAGAAATGGTTAACACTTCTAATAATAAGAACAGAGATGCCTGTATGTTGAGTTAAGCGAATGATATCATCCGTAACTGGACAAGCATCTCCATCTATAATAATTCTGTTAATCATTTATTGCGGCGAAATCTTTTTTTAGATTTTTTATGTTCAGATGTATGTTCATCATATGGAAATTGACTGATATGTTGAGACATAGACGATTTATGTTGATTAAATAGAAGATGACTAGATTTTTCTTCTTTCTCATTTCTAACTCTTTCATTGACTAATTCTTGAATGTTTGGTTTTGCTTGTTTAGAGCTTACGTCGTTGATTGATTTTGCATTACTGCTTTGTGTAGTTGCTGTGTTCATTTGATGTCCCTCATACTTCTTTATTTCTTTAATGCGTTCTTCTTTATTTTGTTGCTCTAATTTTTGTTCTTCTTGTTCACGCGCTTCGATATTACTTTGTAACTTTTTATCTAACTTAGATACATCTTTTTCGTTTTCTTTTTGAAGTTTTTCACCTTTTTTAGCTTGTTGTTCTTCAAGCTTTTGGTAGTGTGTTAGTTCTTTAATACGCGCTTTTTTATTTTCTTTTTGTGCTTTTTCTTCTTCTTTATTACGCGCATCGATATTTTTTTGAAGTTTTTTATCTAAATGATCAATTTCTTTTTGTTGTTGTTTTGCTTCTTTTTGTTCTTCTTTAAAAGGTTGTTTCATTTGTTTGTTGTACTCATATAAGCGTTTCTTTTGAACGACATATGATTTTACAGGTTGTGTTTTTTCTGCAACTTTATCTTTCGTTTCGATTGTTTTATCTTTTACTTTATGTGAAAAATCAACAGTCGTTTCAGTTACATGTTTAACATCTGGATGTTCTTTTATTTTTTTGCGTTCTCTAATTAATGGTACTAATACAAGTGGTAATGTGTTAACAATTAATTTAACTTTATCATTCATGAGTCATTCCTCCGTAGTTATTTCTTATAATATATCTTACTCCAATACCCTATATCATAATATTCAAACGATTGATACGATACGTTAGCCGATATTCTGACCAATTCCAAAACCGAAATATGCAATAGCAATAATAATAACTAAAATAATACGATAAATCGCAAAAGGTATTAATTTTACTCTATTAATCAGTTTTAAGAATAATTTGATTGAAATCAGTCCAAATATAAATGATGCGATAAACCCTACAATATAGAAAGGTATTTGATCTATCGTTATAAATTGTAGATTTCCAAGTAATGCTTTTGCACTTGCTGCAAACATAATAGGTACGGCCATAATAAATGTAAAGTCAGAAGCAGCTTTATGATCTAACTTTAAGAAGACACCTGTCGAAATGGTTGAACCTGAACGACTAAATCCTGGCCATAATGCAATTGCTTGAGATAGACCAATTACAAATGCTTTTGGATAGTTCATATCATCTACTTTGTGTGGATTTGTGACGCGTTTAGAATACATATCCGCACCAATCATATATATAGCTCCAAGTAATAAACCGATTAATACAGTTGGGACACTAAATAAATGTTCTTCAATGAAATCATCAAATAATAGTCCGAGAATACCAGCTGGTACAAGCCCGACAATAATATGTGACAATTTTAATTTTCTTTTTTGCTGTTCATTTTGTTTAATATGTAACATTTCAAAATATCGATTTCTAAATATCCATGCGGCTGCAAGGATTGAACCTAATTGGATCACAACTTTAAATGTGAATGCTGATTCGCTTCCAAGAAAGGCTTTGGATTTTAACCACATATCATCTACTAAAATTTGATGACCTGTAGATGAAACAGGTGCGAATTCTGTTAAACCTTCAACAATACCTAATATAATGGCTTTTATTAATTCTAATATAAACATAGCTTTGCTCCTCTGTTTTTATGAAAGTCTGTGGTTATCTAGAGACAATCACCGTATCATCATTGTACCAAATATTACATTGTAATATGCTAATATTTAATAATACATTTTAGTTTATTTTTTTCGTAAAGGCGTTATAATGGAACAAGGTGGTGAGATTGTGAAAGATTTAACAAAGTATAGTATGCATTATAAAACGTTGCAAATATTTATGTTTCTAGCTTCGTTTTTATTAAGTTTAACAGTCGTATTTCAAAATATATATTTAGGGAAAATTATTAACCAAATGCTCGTCGTAAAATCAAATGGTCAGCAACTTTATTTATGGCTAGCAATCTTGCTCATTGTATTGCTTTTAAGAGCATGCTTTAACTACCTTAATCAATTATCAGGACAAAAACTTTCATATAAAGTTAAAAAAGATGTTAGACATCAATTGATAAATAATGAAACAGATAGAACTAAAATAACAATGATTACTGAAGTGGTTGAGGGTATACATCCTTTTTATGAATCTTATTTGCCTCAAGTCTTCAAATCAACCATTATCCCAGTATCGATTATCGTTACATTACTCTTTATTCATTGGCCAGCTGCGTTAATTATGATGATTACAGCGCCGTTTATTCCACTGTTCTATATTGTATTTGGACTGAGAACTCGTGATAAAGCGAAAGACCAAATGCAATCGTTAGATCAATTTGCGGCAGAATTTATAGATTTAACAAAAGGTCTCGTATCGTTAAAACTTTTCAATCGAACACATGAAACGACTGAAAAAATTTATAAATCAAGTACGTCATTTAGAGATTTAACAATGGAAATTTTGAAAAGTGCCTTCTTATCAGGCTTAATGTTGGAATTTATCTCGATGCTTGGAATAGGTATTGTTGCACTAGAAGTAGGCTTAAGATTAATCGTATTTCATGATGTATCTTTTGTAGTTGCCATCATTACTTTATTATTGGCACCAGAATTCTATAATGCGATTAAAGATTTAGGACAAGCTTTCCATACGGGTAAACAAAGTGAAGGTTATATTGAATTGATTGAAGAAATGAATAATGAAGAATCTATACAAGCTTCAAATATTCATATTGATTCAAATATTAAAGATGAAGATATCATTCAATTTGATCATGTGTCATTCACTTACCCAGAACGTAAAGATTTTGCATTTGATCAAATCAATTTAAGTATAAAAGAAAATCATCATACAGCAATTATTGGACCGAGTGGTGCAGGTAAATCGACATTAATTAAACTTATGTTAAATGAATTGAATCCCAATGAAGGTAAGATTATTTATAAAAAACCACTCAAAATGGGGTATTTATCCCAAAGACCTTATATTTTCAGCGCATCTTTGTATGAAAATGTCACGATGTTCCAAAATTATGATGAAAATCGTGTTGACGAAGTGTTAACTGAAGTGGGCTTATTTGAAAAAGTAAAACAATTATCTAAAGGTATGCATACGATGATAGGTGATGGTTATGAAATGCTGTCTGGTGGAGAAATGAGAAGAATAGAACTAGCCAGATTACTATTACTTGATCCAGATGTGGTTATTTTTGATGAACCAACAACTGGATTAGATATTGAAACCGAACAACTTATCGTACAAACTGTTAACCAATTTGCGCATCAAAAGACTATTCTCACAATCGCACATCGAAAAGAAGTATTGAGATATGCCACTGATTATATAGAAATTCATAATGGAACCGTTCAATCATATGACGCATCTCAAAAAGGTGGTGGGATGTCATGAAAAAATTAAAAATTAAATTTGATAAAGACTTCTATCTTTCTATTGTAATAGGCGTATTTGGCATGTTAACTGCACTTGGAATGTTTGCTTTAAGTGGATATATGATATCTAAAAGTGCGCTTGGAACACCTTTATATGCATTAATGATTTTAATTGTATCTATTAAATTATTCGGTTTTGTTCGTGCAATTACTAGATATTTCGAAAGATTATATTCACATCGTTCAACATTTACAATGTTGAGGGATATACGTGTTAACTTGTTTAATCAACTCATTCCAATCGTTCCAAACGTATTTAGAAGATACCGTTCGAGTGATTTATTAACGCAAATGGTAAACCACGTTGAACGATTACAAAATATTTTACTCAGAGTATATTATCCACCATTTGTTATTATCATAACGACATTTATAACAATACTCGTGATGATTAATTTCAATATATATGCAGGTGTGATTATAGGACTTTCAATGTTGATGTCAGTCATCATCATCCCTTATTTATCAGCTAAAAGAGCTGAAAGTTTGGCTGAAGATGTTCAACAAAGTGAAGAAGCATATGTTGCTGAATACTTTGATTTTGAAAAAGGACGTTCAGAATTAAAAAGATTCCAACAATATCGTGCATTTAAAGAGAAAGTGTTAAATAAACAATATCAATATGAAGATAAAAAATATAAAGAACAGAAATTTTTAAGTTCTTATGACTTTATGCTGAATTTATCATCGATGGTGAGTATTTGGTGTATGACGATCTTATGTATTTGGCAAATACAAGATGGTGTATTAAACGCTGTATTCTTTGCGAGTATATTAATGATAACAATTACGTTATTTGAACAAGCTATCCCGATGACTAATGTTGCTTTTTACAAAGCGGATACAGAGCGAAGTCTTAAAAATATTGAAGAAGTCATCAATCAATCATTTGATGTGCCTCAAGAACGTTCAGTTCAAAATCATGCATTGTATAAAGCAGAGAATGTAATGTTTAAATATGATTTTCAAGAAAGAGAAACGTTATCTCAAATTAACTTTGAAATAAATGAAGGAGATCATATAGCTATTATAGGTCCTTCAGGTTCAGGTAAGACAACGATGCTTAATATATTAATGGGATTATATAGTGTGAACGATGGTACTTTATCCTATAAAAATGAACAGTTGTCTCATGTGATTCAAGAAGATTATGTGAATGATATCAATACAATGTTGCAACATAATCATTATTTTGAAGGCACAGTAAGAGAGAACTTATTAATTGAAGCAGAAGATGAGCTTATGATAAACGTTCTTGCCGCCGTAAATTTAAATCATTTAAACTTAGATCAGCAGCTAACTAAAAATGCTGAGAACATTTCAGGTGGGGAACGTCAACGTTTATCATTAGCAAGATTATTGTTAAGAAAAGCACAAATATGGTTGCTTGATGAACCAACAGCTTCATTAGATGAAGAAAATGAAGAAAATGTTATGAATCTTTTATTAAATAAAGACGATACAATTGTGATTGTGACGCATAACTTGAAATATTTACAAAACTTCGATCATATAATCGTCATGAATGAAGGACATATCATAGAACAAGGTAGTTATTCACAACTCATTAAAGAACAAGGTTATTTATATAAAGTCATTCAATATAATGAACAATTAGAATAAATAACAAGCAAAAAATAAGCATATCACTTTAAACTGAGCATTCAGTTGCGTGATATGCTTATTTATTTTGAGCAAGATGATAGATGCTTGCTGTATTATTTTTCTTGATTGATTTTATCTACATTATTGATCAATTTTTGTAATAAATTGTTTAATTGATTAGTTTCTTCATCATTTAACTCTGATACATCTTGAATTAAATGTGAAGCTTGGTGTAAATGTGGTTTCATTTGTTCACTTTTTTCTGTTAGATGAACAAACACTTCTCTTTGATCTAATTCAGAACGTACACGTTTAATTAAATCTAAATTTTCCATTCTTTTTAATAAAGGGGATACAGTACCTGTATCTAGGGCTAAGTCTGTTACAAGCTTTTTGACATTGACCGGTGCGGTTTCCCATAAAATCGTTAATACTAAATATTGTGGATATGTAATATTGTACGTCTTGAAAATTTTGTTTGAATAATAGCGGTTAACTTGTCGTTGCGCATTATACAAATTAAAACACAATTGGTTTTGGATATCTAATTTATCCGGCATAATCTTTCCCCCAAACTACAAATGCAATGGTTCATTATTTTTTTGAATTTTCCTAATTCATTATATAATGAATATTTTTATTTTGTAAATATTTTAGTGATGTGTAATTTATAATATTTAATGTATAAGTTATAGAATGAACTTTAAGTCTTTGTAGTTTCTGAGCTTATATCATATAATTACAGAAAGGTGGTTTGAATATGAGTCAAAGTATGAAGAATAAAAATAAAATGGCAGTAACAATTTTGACAGGTTTTTTAGGTAGTGGTAAAACAACATTACTTCAAAGACTCATCATGAAAGCAAAGGAATCTGGTCAAAAGGTCGCAATCATTATGAATGAATTTGGTTCTTTTGATGTTGATAGCAATTTGTTAGGTGATGATGTCTCTACTCAAAGTTTATTAAATGGTTGTATATGCTGCTCATTGAAAGATGATATTGAAGTTGTATTACATAATTTATATCATAAAGACCAGCCTGATCTTGTATTAATTGAAGCTACTGGTATTGCGCATCCTGTAGAAGTTGTGGATGCATGTCAAAACCCTACATTAATAGATAAAGTTGAAATGCCAACAATTATTGGTGTAATGGACGGGAAAAGATATTTAGAAAGATCGAGATATACCGTTCAGACGAAACAATTAATGGAAGAACAAATGTTATATTCTCATTTGATTATTATTAATAAGTCTGATGAATTATCTGATGAAGAAAAAGCATCATTAGAAACATCATTACAAACGATCAAGCATCAACCAGTGCTACACTTTACGCAGTTTTCAAATATTGATGGTGTTGAAATACCTGTAAATGAGGCTTTGTCACTTCAAACTAAACATAGTCATCATCACGGTATTCAATCCATAAATTATACATTTAGTGGTCCGATAGAAATGGAATTATTAATGAATTTCTTAAGACAATTACCTGATTCGATTCTTAGAATTAAAGGATTTCTCAAATTTAGAGAAGAACCAGAACAAACTTATTTATTTCAATATGCGTTTGGGGTACCTCAATATGAACCAGAAATAATGAATATGCCTTTAACAATTGTCATAATAGGTGAATCTTTAGATAAAGCAAATATTCGTAACAAGTTAGATATGTTGAACTTTTCTTAGGAGATGATGGGATGGAAAGAATTCGTATAAATAAACATGTTAGTTATTCTAGAATTGTACATGGTTTTTGGAGATTGAATGAATGGGGTTATAACAATCAACAATTAAATGATTTCATACATGAAATAGTTGATAGAGGCATTACAACAATGGATCATGCGGATATTTATGGTAATTATACATGTGAATCATTATTTGGTGATGCATTAGCATTAACACCTAATTTAAGAGAAAAAATTGAAATCGTCACAAAATGCGGTATTATTTTACCGAATGATCAAATTGCTAAAAATACTGGTCATCGATACGATCAAAGTTATGATCATATTATTGAATCAGTTGATAAATCGCTATTAAATCTTAAGACGGATTACATCGATACGCTACTGATTCATCGTCCATCTCCATTAATGGATCCAGATGAAGTGACGCGTGCAGTGATGCATTTAGTTGAGCAAGGAAAAATAAAAGCATTCGGTGTTTCAAACTTTAAATGTAATCAATATGAATTGTTAAATGAGAGTTTGAAGAAAGAAATGTCGCATATCTCAGTCAATCAAGTTGAAGTATCACCATATCAACTTGAAAATATTGAAGATTGTACATTAAATAGAATGTTGCAACATGATGTTAAAGTAATGGCATGGAGTCCATTAGCTGGTGGTAAATTATTTGATCAAACTGATGAAAAAGCAAGACGCATTATGTCAGTTATACAACCATTAGCAGAAAAATATAACGTATCAGTGAGCACAGTCATTTACAGTTGGTTACTCAGATTGCCATCAAAAGTAATGCCAATTGTAGGTTCAAGTAAGATAGAAAGAGTTGACGAAGCTGTAAATGCTACGAAATTACAATTAACAGATCAAGAGTGGTTCGATATTTATGTCGCATCACGTGGTGAAGATATATTATAGTATGATAATGATATAAAAATGAGGCTAGAACCAATATACAGGTTCCAGCCTCATTTTTTATAATAATATTTATTTTTCTAATCTATTTAATGTAATTTCTCCTAAAGATTTTGCTGCAACTTGCAAGCAATCTTCATTCACATCAAATTTAGGGTGATGATTCATATATGGTTCTGTTACGCCTTCTGGTTTACTGCCTACAATGTAGAATGAACCAGGAATTTTTTGTAGATAGTATGCAAAGTCTTCTGAACCTGTAACTTGAGGTATTTCAACTAATTGTTGGAAATAGTCGCCTTTACTATTTGATAATATTTCTGCTACTTTATCAGTTTGTTCCGGGTGATTGTAAAGTACAGGATAACCAAATTGATAATCTAAGTCATATTCAATATCAAAGCCCACTGCAACACTATCTGCAATTTTTTTGATTTCTTGATACATTTTTTCTTCTAATTCGGGATTTAAATATCTAGCAGTCCCTTTAATCGTGACACTATCTTGAATTACGTTGTATCCACCTGGTGCTTCGAATGCACCAATCGTAACGACACCCATATCTAATGGATCGATACGTCTTGATACAATCGTTTGAATAGTATTTACAAAGTTTGTCCCAGCAACTAATGCATCATGTGTTTTGTGTGGACTTGCTGCATGTCCGCCTAAACCATTAATCGTCAACTTGAATGTTGAACTTCCTGAGAATGAAGGTCCTTTATTGTAACCAATAAATTCAGGTCCAGCTACTGGAACGATATGGATACCATAAACTTCATCTAAATCGTCAAGTGCACCAGATTCTACAAGTGCTTTAGCACCACCAGGAGGTTTTTCCTCAGCATGTTGATGAATGATTTTAACTGTGCCAGGTAATTCTTCTTTAATTTCAATAAGTGCATCTGCAAGCCCCATTAAATAAGCAGTATGAGCATCATGGCCACAAGCATGCATAACACCTTCATTTTGTGATTTGAAAGGAACATCTGTTTCTTCAGTTATAGGTAAAGCATCAAAGTCAGCTCTTAAACCAATCGTTCTACCTTCTTGACCACCTTTAATTTCTACAATAATAGCATGTTCTTTTTCTAAAGGTTGTGTTACTTTAACATCTTTGCCTTCGTAAAATGATTTAATATATTCAGCAGTTTGCGCTTCTTCAAATGATAGTTCTGGGTGTTGATGCAAATGCCTTCTAATATCAATCATGTCACTTTCTTTCTTTTCAATTAGGTTAAAAAGCTTTTCTTTTAAATTATTCATGATTTACCTCCTAAAATTATACTAGAAAAGTATAACAGTAGTCTTTTACTATATAAAATGATTGAACTTATAAAACAACTAAAAAATTTTGGTTGATTTTGGTTGATTGTGAATGAAAGTGATTGACAATGAAATGAAAACGTTTTATTATGTAGAGGAATAGGGGAGATTGTATGTTAACGACTGAAAGACATCAATTAATATTAGAAGAGATTAATCTACGGGAAACAGTATCTCTACAAGAACTTATTAATTTGACGAATTCAAGTACATCAACAATTAGGAGAGATTTATCTCAACTTGAAGAAAGAGGTATGCTCAAAAGAGTTCATGGTGGTGCAACTCAAATAACAAAGCGCCATGAAGAGCGTAATATGACAGATAAAGAATCGCGACATCAAGATGAAAAACGAGAGATTGCACAATTAGCTGTGAGTCAAATTTCAGATGGGGATACGATATATTTAGATGCTGGGACAACTACTTTAGAAATGATTCCGTTCATTACACAACAAGATATTATCGTTGTGACAAATGGTTTAACACATGTAAGACCGTTATTAGAAAAAGGCATTTCGGTTTATATGACAGGTGGAGAAGTAAAGGCAACAACATTTGCGAATATAGGCGTAAATGCAGTTAAATCCCTTGAAAGATATCGTTTTGACAAAGCTTTTATTGGTATGAATGGCATTGATTTGAATTATGGGTTAACGACACCAGACCCTTACGAATCAGAAATGAAAGAAAAGGCCATTCATTTAGCATCTCAAGTATATGTCTTGTTAGATCATTCTAAATTTAATGAAGTATCGTTTGCGGAAGTTACATATGATAAATCAATAGAGATATTAACTTCTCAAAAAGCGATTGAAACATTAAATAATTTAAATCAATTTAAAGAAAAATATAACATTAACGGAGGACTAAAATGATATATACAGTTACGTTTAATCCATCAATTGATTATGTAATGTTTACCAATCAATTTGAAGTAGGTGAATTAAACAGAGCACATGAAACAAACAAGTTTGCTGGTGGAAAAGGGATCAATGTTTCTCGAGTACTTCAAACATTAGATATCAAAAGTACAGCAACAGGTTTTATAGGTGGATTTCCTGGAGATTTTATTAAAGATGCACTTAATCAAGCAAACATCTTAACTGACTTTGTAGAGGTTAAAGATGATACAAGAATCAATGTGAAATTAAAATCTGGTTTAGATTTAGAAACTGAAATCAATGGTCCAGGACCAAATATTGAACCACATAACTATGAAGAATTTTTAACGAAAATGAAAAATACGCAATCAGAAGATACGGTTATAATTGCGGGCAGTGTGCCAAGTTCATTACAAAATCCAGTCTATCAAGAAGTAGCGGAAATACTTAAACAGACTGGTGCGAATTTAATCGTGGATGCTGAGAAAGATTTGATGAAATCAGTACTAGCGTATAATCCGAAATTTGTTAAACCAAATAAACATGAATTAGAAGAGATATTTGATAAACAAATTGAAACGGATCAAGAAGTTATTGAATGTGCTGAGCAATTATTGAATGAAGGTGCTCAAGCAGTCATCGTTTCACTCGGTGGAGAAGGTGCCATTTATGTGGATCAACAAACACGATTAAAAGCCATCGTCCCAAGTGGTCAAGTTGTGAATACAGTTGGTTCAGGTGACAGTACTGTTGCTGGTATGGTAGCAGGATTAGAAGCTGGCAAAGACATAGAATCAGCATTTAAATTGGCAGTAAGTTGTGGTACAGCAACAGCATTTAATGCGGATTTAGCTAATAAAGAAGACATAGAAAAAATAATTTCTAAAGTAATCATTAAACATGTTTAAAATAGGGAGGTTATTAAAATGAGAATTACAGAACTATTAACGAAGGAAACCATTGCAATGGATCTTTCTGCAACAAGTAAAGATCAAGTCATTGACGAGTTAGTTGCGCAATTAAACAGTGCTGGGAAATTAAGTGATGAGGCAACTTTTAAAGAAGCGATTCATGCAAGAGAGTCACAAAGTACAACAGGAATTGGTGAAGGGATTGCGATTCCGCATGCTAAAACAGATGCTGTACAATCTGCTGCGATTGCTTTTGGTAAATCTGTTGAAGGTGTAGATTATCAATCATTAGATATGCAACCAGCTCATTTATTCTTTATGATTGCAGCGCCAGCTGGTGGTGCACAAACACATTTAGATGCCCTTGCTAAACTTTCAGGCATTTTGATGGATGAAGATGTAAGAGCAGAGTTATTACAAGCGAAAAGTAAAGAAGAAGTATTAAATATCATTAATAAGCATGATGATGAAGCTTCAGATGAAACTTCAGAAGCAGCAGCTGTAACGAATGCAGAAGCGGATTCAGAAAAAGGACTTGTATTAGCTGTAACAGCATGTCCTACAGGTATTGCACATACTTATATGGCTGCGGATGCATTGAAAAATCAAGCTAAAAAAATGGGTGTACCTATTAAAGTTGAAACAAATGGTTCAGGTGGTATTAAAAATCACTTAACAGATGAAGAAATTGAAAAAGCATCAGGTATCATTGTAGCTGCGGATGTGCATGTTGAAACAGATCGTTTCGATGGTAAAAATGTAATTCAAGTTCCGGTTGCTGATGGTATTAAACGTCCAGAAGAATTAATCAATATGGCGCAAGACACATCTCGTAAACCATTCGTAGCTAAAGGTGCGAAACAAAGTAGTGCTGCTAGCAACGAAAAACAAAGTGTATCTAAGACGATATATAAACACTTAATGAATGGTGTTTCTAATATGTTACCACTTGTTATATCTGGTGGTATCTTGATGGCAATCGTATTCTTATTTGGTGAAAACTCATTCGATCCAAAGAGTGGCCAATATAACGAATTTGCAGCTAATTTATGGTCGATCGGTAGTGAAAGTGCATTTAAATTAATCGTGCCTATTTTAGCAGGTTTCATAGCTAGAAGTATTGCAGATAAACCTGGTTTCGCATCTGGTTTAGTCGGCGGTATGTTAGCAGTAGCAGGTGGTTCAGGATTCTTAGGTGGTATTATCGCTGGTTTCCTTGCAGGTTATTTAACAGAAGGTATCAAATATGTATTTAAGAACTTACCTCAAATGTTTGAAGGTTTAAAACCTACATTAATTTATCCAATTTTATCAGTATCACTTACTGGATTACTTATGGTGTACGTGGTGAATCCACCAACAGCATGGTTAAACAATTTATTATTAGATGGATTAAATAACTTATCCGGTTCTAATATTATGTTATTAGGTTTAGTAATTGGTGCAATGATGGCAATCGATATGGGTGGTCCATTTAATAAAGCGGCATATGTATTTGCGACAGCAGCGTTAACAGAAGGAAATGCAGCAGCAATTACAGCAGCTATGGTTGGTGGTATGATTCCACCAATAGCAATTGCAACAGCGATGTTAATCTTTAGAAAGAAATTTACTAAAGCACAAAAAGGTTCTATTATTCCAAACTATGTGATGGGATTATCATTCATTACAGAAGGTGCTATTCCATTTGCAGCAGCAGATCCATTACGTGTCATTCCATCAATGATGGTTGGTTCAGGTATTGGTGGAGCGTTAGCTTTAGGATTAGGTTCAAGAATTCAAGCACCACATGGCGGTATCTTTGTTATATTCGCAACTGACTTCGGTCATGTATTACAAACATTACTAGCAGTAATTATCGGTGCATTAGTTGCAGCAATTATTTATGGTGTAATTAAACCTAAATTAACAAAAGAGCAACTTGAAATCGCAGAAGAAGTAGAATAATCAATATATCGTATTAAATTAAAAGCTGTCTACAGAGTTGTGACTTTGTAGACAGCTTTTTTTAATCATTACCTTAAATTCTCGGCCAAAAGTATGACACTGATTTAACATGTTTAAAATTGAAAAGTTGGGGAAATTTTTATATGATAAATTGAAAAGTTGGGGAAATTTTTATATGATTAAATTAAATTATTATAATATGTAGAAAATGGTAAACATAGGGAAAGATGTGAACAATGTTATATTACAAGACAATTATCAAATCAAATGACGCAGAATGGGTTACGTTGATACACGGAGCTGGTGGTAGTTCTTCGATTTGGTTTAAACAAATGAGATATTATAGGAAACATTTTAATATATTACTCGTAGATTTAAGAGGGCATGGGAAGTCTGCGAACAAAGAATGGAAGAAAAATGATTCCTTTGAACATTTAGCAAAAGAAGTTGTAGATGTATTGGATCATTTAAAAATAGATAAGACACATATTATTGGCATGAGCCTTGGCACAATTGTTGGTCAAACAATGGCGCAATCATATCCAGAGAGAATTACGACATTGGTGTTAGGTGGCGCCATCATTAATGTGAATTTAAGGACTAAATTCTTGTTAGCAATCGGCCGTACGATTATGAACTTTGTACCGTATATGTTGCTTTATAAATTATTTGCATACATTATTATGCCTAGGAAAGCTCATGAAGAATCAAGATTAAGATTTGTGAATGAAGCTAAGAAAGTGTCTCAAAAGCAATTTATTAAATGGGTTAAATTAACGAAGCTTGTGAATCCTTATTTAGCACATTTACAAGTTGCGACAAGAGATATTCCGACACTCTTTATTATGGGGGAAGAAGACTATTTATTTATGCCACCAGTAGAAAGACTCGTTAAAGAAAATGAAAACTTTTCAATAGAAATAATAGAGCAAGCTGGTCACGTATGTAATATTGATCAACCAGAAGATTTTAATAAAATTAGTTCTCAATTTATCATGCAGCATGTTGGAACGACGGCTATATAAAGAATGTATGTGTAGACTTCTACATTTACATTCTTTCTTATATCATTTAAATTGAGATAAAAATATGGTAAACTAAAAATAATATGCTAATATCGGGGGAGGTGACGCTAAATGGGAAGGATTTAGTTTTGAAAACGTATATCATAAATAAACTTATAGAACAAAATCATACAAAGGTGGCCATGGCGTCACCGCAAAATATTTGGAGGTGAATCCCTAGAAATAGGGAACTAATTGGAAATTTCGACCATAATAAACTTTATTGTATTCTTTATATTAATTGCATTTACAATGGTATTTGTAGGATCTGAATTCGCGCTTGTAAAGGTGCGTATAACTAGAATTGAACAATTAATTTCTGAAGGAAGTAAATCAGCTAAAATTGTACATAAAATGATCAAAGAACTAGATTATTATTTATCTGCATGTCAGCTTGGTATTACTGTAACATCACTTGGATTAGGTTGGATTGGTGAACCAACATTTGAAGTTTTAATACATCCTGTATTAGACTTCTTTAACTTACCAGACGCATTAACAACAACTTTCTCCATAGCGATCAGTTTCTTAATTGTAACGTTTATCCATGTAGTAGTTGGTGAATTAGCACCAAAAACGGTAGCAATTCAACAGGCAGAAAGACTTACACTTGTCTTCGGCCGACCATTATATTATTTCGGTATCGTTATGAAACCGTTAATTTGGTCAATGAATGGCGCAGCACGTATTCTAGTTAGAGCAATAGGTATTCAACCTACTAACGAAGAACAAGCAATGTCAGAAGAAGAATTAAAGCTTATCATGACTCAAAGCTATCAAAGTGGCGAAATCAATCACACTGAATTAGCTTATATGCAAAATATTTTCTCATTCGATGAAAGATTAGCAAAAGATATCATGGTACCTAGAACACAAATGGTTACATTAACAGAACCATTTAATATTGAAGAATTATTAGAAATTATAAATGAACATCATTATACACGTTACCCAATTACTGAAGATGGCGATAAAGACCATATTAAAGGCTTTATCAATGTTAAAGAATTTTTAACAGAATACGCTTCAGGTGAACAAATAAAAATTAATAACTACGTACATGACTTACCACTTATTCACGAAGTTACAAGAATTAGTGATGCATTAGTGAAAATGCAAAAAGATCATGTGCATATGGCGTTAGTTATTGATGAATATGGTGGTACAGCTGGTGTCATCACGATGGAAGATATATTAGAAGAAATCGTTGGTGAAATTCGTGATGAATTTGATGATGATGAAGTAAATGATATCATTCAAACTGGTGAAGATACTTACCAAATTAATGGACGTGTAACTTTATCAGAACTAGAAGGAAAATTCGGAATTGAATTTGTGGATTCAGACGATATTGATACAATCGGTGGTTGGTTACAAGCACATAACCCAGAAATTGAAAAAGACGACTATGTCGATACAGAATATGATAAATGGGTTGTTATTGATGTTGAAAACCACCAAATTAAGACAGTTGCTTTACACAAAGATTTTATAAAAGAAAGAAAAAGTATATTTGACGAAGACGAAGAAGACGAGGATTAAAACGTGAGCAAAACTACATTAACATCATTATTTAGGTTTACAGGATATTTAGAAGGTGGATCATTACTGTTATTAGTATTTATAGCAATGCCTATCAAGTATATGTTGAGTAATCCAAATGTAGTTTCAGTATTGGGCATGATACATGGTGGATTATTTTCAATGTATGTCATTATGATATTAGTAATGGCACTGATTGTTAGAATTCATATAAAGTGGCCAGTCATTGCTTTTATAACAGCTTTTATTCCTTTTGGAACATTTATATTTGATCATTTCTTTATAAATGGCAAATCTTATGAAAAGATAACACAATCATAAATTGATACGAAGAGCATGGGACAAATATTTGGATCCTGTGCTCTTTTTTTATTGTATTAATTACAAAAGTCTGGAGAAGTGTAACTAAGAGCACCCATAGTAACAAAAGTAGGTCGAAGTGTAACTAAGGCGGCCGTTAGTAACAAAAGTCGGTCGAAGTGTAACTAAGGCAGCCCATACAAATGTCGTCAGAAGTCCAAAATAGACACATACTGTTTTGTTTTAATGAAGATCATCATGTAAAATAGGGAATATAGTAGATAGATTGAGAGAGGAACCATTTTTATGAGAATTAATAAATTTCTAAGTGAAGCTGGTGTATGTTCGAGGAGAGGTGCTGATAAATGGATAAGTGCTAATCGCGTTCAAATTAATGACGAATATGCGACACTAGGGTCTCAAGTTGAAAGTACGGATGTTGTGAAAGTTGATGGTGAAGTCATTACAATTGATAAAGGTTATGTTTATATAGCACTTAATAAACCGCGTGGTATTACATCTACTACTGAGAGACATGTTAAAGGTAATGTTGTAGACTACGTCAATCACCATGAAAGAATTTTTCATATTGGTAGATTAGATAAAGATTCAGAAGGATTATTACTCCTTACTAGTGATGGGGATATCGTTAATGAAATCTTGCGTGCTGAAAATCATCATGAAAAAGAATATGTCGTTTCAGTAGATAAACCTTTAACGAAAGACTTCTTAAAGCAAATGTCTGAAGGTGTTGAAATTTTAAATCAAAAGACACTTCCAGCGAAAGTATCGCAAATTAATGATAGAACATTTAAGATTGTTTTAACACAAGGTTTGAATCGTCAAATTAGACGTATGTGTGAAACGTTAGGATATAATGTAAAAAAATTAAAAAGAATTCGCATTATGAACATTAAGCTTGATGGTATTAAATATGGTGAATGGCGTGATTTAACGAAAGAAGAATTTGAAGAACTGACACGTTCGCTCGCTTATACACCTAAAAGAGACCGTATGACATCTAAATAAAGGGGATAATAAAATGGTTAAATTAAATAATAATGTAGAGATACCAGAATTAGGTTTAGGCGTATACAAAATTGAAGATGCTGATGTTGAGAGAGTAATCCACACTGCAATTGATGCAGGATATCGTGCGATAGATACAGCTTGGTTTTATAAAAATGAAAAAGCATTAGGCGAAGCTTTAAAAACAGTCAATATTAAGCGAGAAGATTTATTTATTACAACTAAATTATGGAATGACTTCCAAGGGTATGATGCAACTATTAAAGCGTTTAATGACTCATTAGAATCATTGCAACTTACGTATATCGATATGTATTTAATTCATTGGCCATGTCCTGAAGATGGATTGTTTATTGAGACGTATAAAGCATTAGAAACGTTATATAAAGAAGGAAAAATTAAAGCAATTGGTGTATGTAATTTTAAAGAACATCATTTAGATCAATTATTAGCTGAAACTGAAGTTGTCTCTGCAGTTAACCAAGTTGAGTTTCATCCGTTATTTAATCAAAAAGCATTACAAGCATATTGCGAAAGTAAAGGTATTAAATTAATGGCGTGGAGTCCACTAATGAGAGGTGGCGAATGGTTAAATAACGCAGATTTACAAAGTATAGCAGATCAGTATAATAAGACTGTTGCCCAAGTTATTATTAAATGGCATTTACAACAAGGTAGACTCGTTATTCCAAAATCTCAAAATGATAATAGAATCAGAGAGAATTTTGATGTATTTGATTTTGAATTGAGTGATGAAGATTTAACCAAAATCGACCAATTAAATACAGATGAACGACAATTTAGAGATCCAGATGAAGTTAAAATTGGAGATATGAAGTAAAATATAGAACCTTCACAGATTTGTTTGAATTAAGATGTATTTCATATGCATCTTTTAGTAAAATAAAACTGTGGAGGTGTTTTATTTGTTTAAATTTAAAAAACCAAATCAACATGGTGTATGGTCAATGATTGTACTACCAATCGCATTCGGAATTGCAGCAACTGGTTTTACATACTTTCATTTATTATTGTATTTAGGTGTACTGGCATCTTATTTCATGAGTGACCAAATTTTCTTCTACTTAAAGAAAAGGAAGAAAATAATAGGTTATATTTATACGGCAGGCATATTTGCTTTGATTGTCGTCATATCTTTTGTACCAATCGTATTACATAAACCCGTTACGATATGGATTTTTCTACTGATGGTACCTTTATCACTATTAAATGCCTATTTTGCTAAAAAGAAAAATGAAAGAGCATTTACTAATGATTTAATAGCTGTCTTGATATTCTGTTTATTTGGTGTGATCAGCGCGTTATTAAATGTATCTATAACAGATGTGGAATCTTGGTTACCAGTCTTTATTTTAAGTTTCTTATATTTCTTTGGTACAATTTTATACGTTAAGACGATGATTAGAGAGAAAAAGTCTGTAAAATATAAATGGTCATCTTGGATTTATCATTTATGTATAGTTGTTGTAGGTTTCTTTATACATCCATTAGTTATGTTGATGTATATACCGAGTTTAATTCGATCAATCGTTTTATATGGTAAGAAAATAAAAATTATGCATGTAGGCTTAATTGAAATAGCTAATTCAGTATTTGTATTAGTAGTTGGATCGATATTTTTACATTAAAAAAGCAACCATCCGCAGATGGTTGCTTTAACTTTACCTATTAATTGAAGATTAATTATTTTTTGATTAATTTCAAAATAAATGATAATACAAGAATTAAAATAATTGAACCGATTAGTGCTGGTATGATTGCGACGCCACCCCATACTGGACCTAAGTCTCCAAGTAAAGAACCACCAATCGCTGAACCAATTAAACCGGCAATAATATTACCGACTATGCCGCCAGGTATATCTTTACCTAATATAACACCTGCTAGCCAACCTATTAGGCCACCTACGATTAACATTAATATAAAGCCCATTTGAGTGTACCTCCTTATTTATATTTCTTATTTCTATATTTAAGTACCCTGTTATTCACTATGTGAAACATAATAAGAAGTTTTGAATAACTTTTGCCATAAAATAAACATAATATAAAAAAGGAACACTGGTATTAATAGAAACCAATGGGGCGTAAGGACAATCATACATATTAACGCCACAATCGATAATATCTCACCAACTAAACGTGGATGAATAAAGTATCGATATATACCATTTTGGTAAATTTTTGCGAGCCTTTTACCGTCTGATTCAATAGGTTCTGTGAATAACGATAAATAAGCAATGATTTGTCCAAATATAAATAAACTGACACCTAAATAAGGTACAGATTGATAAATTGAAAGTGTACTATCTAAGTAAACAATGTTTAAAGACATACTAAATACAATCGTAATGATATAAAGTACGAAATATTGATTTTCAATGTAGTTTGGAACGTATTTAATTTGAATCCATGTATGTAAAAATGCCCATATAAGTAACATAGTTGTTACTGCAATCGTGATGAAGTTGATTTCTTTGATGATTATAAAGGATATTAAACCATTCAAAGCAATTGTGATTGAAATAGCGTAATGATTGATACGCGATTTCTTATTCATTACTACAAAGTTATATGACATCAAGACGATACACAGAATGATATTAATTGAAACGAGGAATGCCATATCTGTCTCCTGCCTTAAAATAGTCTCATCTAAGAATTATAACAATTTCTAAACATATAATCACTAAATATATGTTTTGTAAAAAAATTTAAAGACCCTTTGACAAAAGAATGAAACTTTAATAGTATAAAAGTAAGCTATCTTGTAATACACAATAGCTGTAAAAATTGGAAGAGGTTATTAAGATGTCGACAATTAAGACACAGATGAGAAAAGGGTTATTAGATGCTTGTATTTTATCTATAATACAATCTCAACCAGTATACGGTTATGAATTATCTCGCAAATTAAATGAACATCAATTTACCGATGTAAGTGAAGGAACGATATATCCTATTTTACTTAGATTATTAAAGAAGGATTTTATTTATAATGAGTTTAAGCATAGTGAACAAGGACCTAAAAGAAAATATTATTATATTACAGATAAAGGTCGCGAAGAATTAGAAATCGTACGAAAAGAATGGCTTGAAATTAAAGATCCTATTACTAAATTGTTAAAAGGGAGCAATGAAGATGTCTAGAACTACTAAACAACTCATCAAAGAAAACAACGAGAAGAGAAAGCAGCTAAATGAAACGGATTTAGAAGTTTATGAAGATTTCTTGTTATATGTTAGAACAGACTTGCGCGTAAATGAACATGAATCAGAAGTCATATTAATGGATGTTCTTGATCATTTATTAGAAGCTGTTTCGAATGGTACTACTGCAATTGAATTTTTCGGTCATGATGTTAAAGGTCATGCCGATGATATATTAAATGAATTACCGAATGAATCCAATAAAGCAATTTTAAAAATGGTAGGAATGGGTGTAGCGTACTTCTATAGTGTGTATTTTGTTATTACAGGTATAGTAGGTATATTTGTTGATTATAAGACACCACTTATATCTACACTTTTCCTATTACTTATTGTACCAATAGGTGGATTCTTTATTGTTAAAGCATTATTCAATATTATCCAAAGATATATCTTTGATAAATCTAAATATAAGAAAATAAAAGAATCAGCATATGCTGGACTATTAGTTGGTGTTATTCCAGCAATTCTAATATTAGTACCTAATCTTGTATTTAAAGATATGATGAAAGTTTATATTCCTTGGTGGATATTCCTAATATTAGGGATTGCGATTTATGTTATATATAAAGTTATGAAAAGACAGCCAAAAGCTGTATAAATAATAGACCAAAATAAATAAGCACATCACTTAATGAGCATTTTCAAGTTAGTGATGTGCTTGTTTTATACTGTGTATGCTATTTCCTAGGAAATATTAAACACCTTTTTTATTGCTCCATAACAGTGTATGTAGCTGTGGTAGAACAAAAATATCATTTAAAGTATCATTCATTACTTTATCGATCAGTTGTTCATATTTTTCGAGTAATTTTTCAGTATGGTTTGAAACGCTATCGTCTAGATATGGATTACCTACTTGTAAATAGAACGGGATAGAAGGATATCGTTTGTGTATATCTTTAGCAAATTGATAGTCTGCTTCGTCAAAAATAACAACTTTAAGAGAAAGACTTTCCTCCACACATTGTGCGATAACTTCATCTAGTATTGTTAAATTAGGTTTCATACCTGAACTTGGTGGCTTAGGACTAATCGTTAAGTCATCGATTAGTGTCATCCATTCTTGGAATTTAGAGCCTTGAGTTTCAAGTGCGGTCTTTATATTTCTTGCTTTAAGTGCTTCTACGAAAGGTCCTATATTTTTAATCAGAGCAGGGTTACCACCTGATATCGTAACGTGTTGATATTTATTTGGAGCGAGTTGATCTAATTCTGAAATAATATCTTCTGGTTCAAGTAATCGGATATCATCTTTAGCAGAGCCATCCCATGTAAAACTTGAATCGCACCAACTACATCTATAATCACAACCACTTGTTCTAACAAACATCGTTTTTTGACCAATGACTGCACCTTCACCTTGAATCGTTGGACCGAAGATTTCTAACACTGGTATTTTAGGCATTGTTGTCACCTTTCTTAGTTGGACGATAAACGACGTAACTTGTAGGTGTTTCTCTCACAAATACTTGTACACACTTAGGTTGATTATCGCGTTTATCTAGAGATGCTTGAACGATATTATAAATAGTTTGAGCAACTTGTTCAGTTGAAGGACTATAATTTTTAAATTCTTCAAAGTCATTTAAAAGTTGATGGTCATAACGTTTATGAATTAATGATTTTAATTCGCTAAAGTTCACTAAAAATCCCATTTTATCTAATTCGTCGCCAGCAATTGTTAAATTTACAAAATATGTGTGTCCATGTACGTTCAAACATTTACCAGCTTCTTCATGTGGAATATAATGTGCACTTGAAAAATTAAAGTCTTTATTTAGTTCGAAAGCATAAGGGTGTTGAACGCTCGGATAGATTTGTTGTAACATTATAAACTTCCTTTCGTTTCTAGGTATTGGTCTAATCCTTGTTTTCTTAATTTACAAGCAGGACATTCACCGCAACCATCACTCATCACACCGTTATAACATGTTAATGTTTTTTCTCTAACATAGTCTAATGCACCTAATTGATCACTTAGTGCCCAAGTTTCTTTTTTATTCAACCACATGAGCGGTGTATGAATGACGAAATCTTTATCCATTGATAAGTTAAGTGACAAGTTCATAGATTTAATAAAGCTATCTCTACAATCTGGATACCCGCTAAAGTCTGTTTCGCAAACACCTGTAATAATATGTTTAGCACCAATTTGGTATGCTAATGCACCGGCAAATGATAAGAATAGTAAATTACGTGCTGGAACAAATGTATTAGGTATGCCGTTTTCATCATTTTCTATTTGCATTGAATGGTCTGTTAGTGCGTTAGGGGATAGTTGTGAAAGTAATGACATATCTAGAATATGATGCTTTAATCCTTGTTCTTTAGCGATATCTTCAGCAATTTTAATTTCTAAATCATGGCGTTGGCCATATTGAAACGTCACTAATTCTACTTCTTTAAAATGTTCTTTCGCATAGAATAAGCATGTTGTACTATCTTGTCCGCCACTGAACACAACAACTGCTTTTTCATTTTTTAATGTTTCTGACATAGTGTTTCTCCTTTATAAAGGCATAAAAAAAGCCTGCCTTCTATAAAAAGGTAGACGTAGGTGTCTAGTTTTTTATAGAGGGTGTAAGCTAGTAACCTCTTAGTTTATTGAATATACAAATGATAATATAATCAAATTGTAAAAGCAAGTTTAGTATATGGTATGATTGACATGAAATTAACGAAAGAAGAGCGAATAAACATATGATTATAATGATAGATAACCACGATTCTTTTACATATAACATTATCGAGTATATTAATATACTGACGAAAAATGAACAAATAAAAATATTGAAATCTGAAGAGGCAACTTGTGATGTTGTACGTGCAATCAATCCAGATGCTATGATCATTTCACCTGGCCCTGGTCATCCAGATGATTATGTACAGTTAAAGGAGTTTCTTCAATCTATTTATACAGATATACCCATATTAGGTGTATGTCTTGGTTTCCAATTATTGATATCTACTTTTGGTGGTAAAGTCGTGAAAGGTCCACGTCCGGTTCATGGGCATACAGCAACGATTAAACATGATGGGGAAGGTATTTATGAAGGATTGCCTGAATCATTTGAAGTCGCGAGATATCATTCTTTAATTGCTGACAAACACTATATACCTGAAGGATTTAAGGTTTCAGCATGGTTAGAAGAAGGTATTCCGATGGCTATACGACATCAACATTTACCTATTGAAGCGGTTCAGTATCATCCGGAAGCAATATTAAGTGAATATGGATTAGAACAAATTGCGAATTTCTTAGTAAAGGCAGGTGTAGAGATTGAAGACGCATATACAATTTAAGTATATTTCAGACAGTCAAATAGAAGAGAAATTAGATTATAAATTTGAGAATCCAATTGTCATTAAATATGCAAGAACGATTGAAGAAGTATCAGAGCTTGTGCATGAAGCGGAGCGCTATCAAAAAGAAGGATACTATGTTGTCATGACTTTACCATATGAAAGTGCAGGAGCTTTTGATACAGCGTTAAATGTTTATAAAGCGTCTCAGCATTATGGGAGTATTCAAGTATTCGAACAACCCGTCTCACACTTTAATGATAAAACGCATCATACATATATTAATGAACATATTGAATGGCGAAGAACAGATTCAGATGAACGTTTAGCAAACAATATACATGCTATTCAAGATGAAATCAGACTTGGAAATACGTATCAAGTTAATTATACGACACAACTTGAATCAGAACCGATTCGTCATGGTTATGACTATTATCAATCACTCACAGAGGATGCTAATGGAGATTATCAAGCATATATTGAGCTTGAAGATGAAACGATTATATCGATTTCTCCAGAACTTTTCTTTCAATATGGTCCTTATCAACAAATGCCAAATACAGTATTAACGAAACCTATGAAAGGTACAATTTCGAGAGGGAATCATAAAGCAGAAGATCAAGCAAATTATGAACGACTGAAGCATTCTCAAAAAGATAGAGCAGAAAATGTTATGATTGTAGATTTGCTTAGAAATGATTTAAGTAAAATTTCTGAAGTTGGTACGGTTAATGCAATTGATTTATTTAAAATCGAACCTTATCAAACGGTATATCAAATGACCAGTACGATTCGAAGTCAATTGAAAGCACAATATTCATTATTTAAACTACTTCAAGCGCTGTTCCCATGTGGCTCGATAACGGGTGCACCAAAAGAATCAACGATGACCATTATCAAACGATTAGAGAATAGACCAAGAGGTATTTATTGTGGAACGATAGGTTTGTTGTTACCAGATAACAGAATGATTTTTAATGTTCCAATTAGAACGATACATTCAAATTCAGAAAGAGCAGTTTATGGCGTTGGAGCTGGTATCACAATAGATTCAAATGCTAAAGCTGAAATTGAGGAATTCAAAATGAAATCTAAAATACTAGAAAGTAGACATGTAAATCTTATTGAAACGATGAGATTAGAAAATGGAATAGTCCAAAGACGTCACGAACATACGCATAGAATTTCTACAAGTGCTAAAGCGTTAAATATTCGATTTAATAAAGATGAATGGGATACTATGCTTAATGACATGGTTAATACTTATGTAGATGGCACATATAAAATAAGAGTTGAATTAAATTCGGATGGTACATTTAATGCTGAAACTTCACCAATAGTTGATTCAACTCAACCTTTAACCGCTCAGTTGTTACCGAGTACACCAGTTTCTTCTATATATACGATACACAAAACAACTGAACGCCAGCATTTTCAATATAATCATGATACAGATGTCATATTGTATTATAATGAAGAAAATGAAATAACAGAATTTGATATTGGTAATGTCGTTATTAAAATAGGTGATGCATATATCACACCTCCATATCATGGGCAATTTTTAAATGGTTGTATGAGGCAAGCGTTATTAAAAGATAACCTTATCGAAGAAAAAAATATTACTGTGGAAAAGTTAATCAAAGATATCGAAAGTTCAAATTGTGAAATTTACATGATTAACAGTTTGCGAGAATGGACAAAAATAGATTTAAAATTATGATGGTAATATATAGATACAAATAGTAAAATAGTAAACATCATATAAGGACGGGTGAAAATAGATGTTCTTAACATTATTATATTTAGTAATAGTGATTGTTATAGCATTTTACTTAAAGCGCATCGTTTTAAGTGAATTGAGAAAAGAAAAAAATAAGCAAAGTTTTGCGTATTTATATATTGGATTTGCCGTTGCAATTGTTTTTGTAGGCTTATTTGTAAATCAATTAACACATGTATTTATTGATTTAACAGATGTATTTTATCGTAAATAATGATGCTTTATATATAGCAGAATAGAATGAGGTGTCTTAAATGCGCATATATCCTAAGGGCGATTCTGCATTAACTGTAATGAGCGATCGTGAACCTTCGAGACAGCTAACGCATGAAATTAATGAATTTAGATTAGAAATATTAAGTCAAGATATGCCTTTTATAGATGAGGTTATACCTAGTGAAAATAGTTTAATGGTTGTGTATCATCCTTATAGCATGATGATGAATCATAATATCAATGAGCCATTTAAATATATGACTGAATTTGTAGAACGTATTATTTATCAGAAAAAGCAAGACATTAATGATAGAGAAGTTACAAAGGAATCGATTATGATAGATGTCGTTGTAGGTGGCGAATATGGTCCAGATTTCGATACGTTAACGGACTTGTCTGAAGAAGAACAAAGACAAGTGTTAGAATCTAGTACGTATTTTGTTTCAATGATTGGTCATACTCCAGGATGTCCTTATTTATCTGGTTTAAGTCATCGATTGCATTCAGGTAATGCACAGTTCAAACAATTTATCCCTAAAGGATCATTGTGTATCGAAAGAGATAAATTATTTATTACGACAACTGATACAAGTGGTGAATGGCCAGTCATTGGTTGGACGAATGTTGAAATATACGATAGACAAAATAATATTTGTAAGCTTAATTTTGGTGATGATGTCATCTTAAATATTGTAGATCAACTACAAAGCAAGGATGGAGGGTATAAGCCATGTCATTAATTATTCGAGAAGCTGGACTATACTCTTCGATTCAAGATTTAGGAAGGCAAAAACAACAACATATTGGCATTGTTAAAAATGGCTCAATCGATCAATTAAACCATAGACTCGCTAATATGCTTGTAGGTAATGAAGAAGGCGAAGCTTTAATTGAAATGACGATTAAGTTGCCGTCTATCCAATTTACAGAACCAACTTTAATCGCATTTACGGGAGCTAACTTCCCAGCATTTGTAGATGGTAAGAAAATAGCTTCATATAAAATTCATTTAATGGACAAAGGTGAAGTATTAAAGTTTGGTGAAGCATCTAAAGGTACGAGAGGTTATTTAGCAATTGCAGGTGGTATTGTTGCTGAAGAATGGTTAGGTTCAAAATCTACAAGTATCCGTTTAGAAATGGGTGGCTGCCACGGTCGTACTTTACAAGCAGGCGATGAAATTGAAATGTGCCGTAACTACACACCATTACAAAAAAAGCTATTTGAAAACCTAGAAGATAGCAAAACAGCTTCATGGGGTGTTGATCAATATACATTAGCGTTAAATTATTTAACAGATATATTCCATGTTATATCGGGAGAAGGTATGACGCACTTTAATGAAGCGGAAATCAAGCATCTAGAGAGTCAAGTTTATAAAGTATCTAATCGCTTTAATCGAACAGGATTAACATTAGAAGGGAACTCCGTTATTAATCGTAGAATTGTCGATCAGTCATTTTTAAGTGTTAAAAAAGGAACAGTTCTATTAAATGAAGGGAACCAACCGGTCGTAATGTTGAATGATCATCAATCATTATCGAGCTATCCTCAAATTGGAACAATTGCTTCTTATCATATCGATAAATTAGCACAAAAAAAGCAAGGTTCAAAACTCATCTTTAAGAAATTAACAATACAAGAAGCGGAACGCAATATGAGAAAGCATGCTCAATTCGTTAAGCAAATAAAAAACGGCATCAGATATAAATTAAATGAAGAATTAAACAAGTAATTTCCATGTGTGAATTGTGTCTATTGTGTGCACTTTTTACACATTTCTTATTTGTATTTTAGGTTTTTAGTTGAAATTTATTGTAAAATAGTATAAATTATAATACTGTACATTAAATATTACAAGAATATTACAACCTTCAATAATATGTAATGAAATAATAATGAAAATTGATATGAGTTGAGATACGGAGGAACGGTATGAAAACTAAAAATAGGAAGATAGGCGTCTTTACTTTCTTCTTGCTAACGATTTTAGCAATTTCACTAAAGACTTATTTTGCCTATTATGTAGATTTGTCACTCGGGGTTAAGGGACTCGTACAGAATTTAATTTTATTAATGAACCCATACAGCTTGATTGCGCTAATATTGAGCGTATTCTTATTCTTTAAGGGAAGAAAGTCGTTCTGGTTTATTTTTATCGCTGGATTTGTATTATCGTTCTTACTATATGCGAACGTCGTGTACTTTAGATTCTTTTCAGATTTCTTAACATTTAGTACTTTGAATCAAGTAAGTAACGTAGAATCAATGTCTGGTGCAGTATATAGTTCATTCTCTTGGTACGATTTTATATATTTCACAGATACGATTATTTTCTTATTTGTGTTGATCTTTAAGAGAAATAATTTATCAGTTAAAGCATTTCCTAAGAAATTTGTCCCAGTTGTTATGGGTGTAGCTGTAGCACTATTTTTCTTAAACTTAGCATTTGCTGAGTCAGACAGACCAGAATTATTAACACGTACATTTGACCATAAATATTTAGTTAAATATTTAGGACCTTATAACTTTACAGTTTATGACGGGGTTAAAACGATTCAAAATAATTCACAAAAAGCATTAGCAAGTGAAGATGATTTAACACAAGTTAAAAATTATACAAAACAGAAGTATCAAGAACCTAACAAAGAAACATTCGGTATCGCTAAAGACAAGAACGTTATTAAAATTCACTTAGAAAGTTTCCAATCTTTCTTAATTAACTTCAAAGTTAATGGTGAAGAAGTAACACCTTATTTAAACTCTTTAGCAAAAGGTGATAAAGGTTACAAATACTATCCAAACTTCTTCCATCAAACGGGACAAGGTAAAACAGCCGATTCAGAATTAACGATGGATAATAGTATTTTCGGTTTACCACAAGGTTCAGCATTCTCATTAAAAGGTGACAACACTTATCAATCACTACCAGCAATTTTAAATCAACAAGGCGGCTATGAAACATCGGTTATGCATGGTGATTACAAAACATTCTGGAACAGAGATCAAGTGTACAAACATTTTGGTGTAGATAAGTTCTATGATGCAACTTATTATGATATGCAACAAAAAAATCTTGAGAACTTAGGCTTAAAAGATGAAGTATTCTTTGATGAATCCATTGCACATCTAAAAGAACAAAAAGAACCATTCTATTCTCATTTAATTACGTTGACTAACCATTACCCATTCACATTGAGTAAAGAAGACGCAACGATAGAGAAACCAGATACAGGTAGTGCAACACTAGATGGATACATTCAAACAGCTCGTTATCTAGATGAATCATTAGAAAAATTCATGACAGAACTTAAAAAAGAAGGTTTATATGATGATTCAGTAATCATCATTTACGGAGACCACTATGGTATTTCTGAAAACCATAATAAAGCAATGGCTAATTTACTTGGTGAAGATGAAATCACACCAGCTAAATTCATGGACTTAAACAGAACACCATTCTTTATGAAAGTACCAGGTCTTAAAGGTGGTGTCGATGAAACATACGGTGGCCAAACTGATGTAATGCCTACATTATTAGACGTATTAGGTATTAAATCAAACAACTACATTATGTTTGGTACAGACTTATTAGCTAAAGGACACGATCAAACAGTTGCATTTAGAAATGGTGACTTTATAACGCCAGAATATAAATCAATCGGTAGCACTGTGTACGACAATAAGACTAATAAACCTATGAAGACGAAACCTAAAGATTTAGAAGAAAATAAAAATAACGTCGAAAAAGAACTCGAATTATCAGACCAGTTATTACACGGAGACTTATTCAGATTCTATGATAACCCTGACTTCAAGAAAGTTAAGCCATCAAACTATGAATACAAATCCGGTAACGGCTATCAAGAAAAATAATTATGAGTCGATGAGTACCACAAAATCATGAGATTTTGTGGTACTTTTTTTGTTGGGAATGGGGGTTGTGGGGTGTGACTAGGAAAAGTACTTTTTAATATGGATTATGAGATAGAAGATGATGTGGATGATGCAAGATTTAGGGTAAAGATGTGAGTTAAAGTTGTAGTAAACTCACATCTTTTCAAAAATTATATAATTATTTAAGAATGAACACTTTTGATTAATTAAAAAATATCCAAGTCATGGCTTAACTCCAACTTAAGCCAAGAGGTAGCGCAAGTCGTAGCTTAACTCCTAACTTAAGCCAAGAGATAGCGCAAGTCGTAGCTTAACTTCTAAATAAAGCCAAGAAATCGCTCAAGTCATAGCTTAACTTTCTAATAAAGCCAAGAGATGGTCCAAGTCATAGCTTAACTCCAACTTAAGCCACGACATTCCCAAAAACATCGACATCCCCAAAATCCCCCAATATCATTACCATCCCCAACCCCCACATCTCCCACATCTCCCTCAACCCCCACTCACCAACACATTAAACAATGAAAAAATCCCAATCGTCCTCACGATTGGGATTTCTATTCTATCTAACCTAAAGCAACGTCTAGTATCATCATTATTGTGAAGCCACCCATTAATCCTAATGTTGCTAAGTCAGTGTTGTTACCTGACTGTGATTCGGGGATGAGTTCTTCTACAACGACAAATATCATTGCGCCGGCTGCGAATGCTAATGCATATGGTAAAACTGGTGTCGCGATGACAACTAGTAATGCGCCTAACATTGCGAATACAGGTTCAACTAAAGCTGAAGCTTGACCATAGTTAAATGACTTCCATCTTGATAAACCTGATGCACGGATTGGCATCGAGAGTGCTGCGCCTTCAGGAATGTTTTGTATACCGATACCGATTGCTAAGCCGAGTGCGCCTAATAATGTTGCGCCTTCATTTCCAGTTGCTACACCACCGAAAGCAACACCGATAGCCATACCTTCAGGAATGTTATGCAATGTGATTGCTAAAAATAGCAAAGTGTTTTTGCCTAATTTAGTATCTGGTCCTTCTACTCGCTGACTTTTATCAACTGCGTTTTGGTGTGCGTGTGGTATGACAAAGTCTAATAGTCTAATAAACAATCCGCCTAAAAGAAAGCCGATTGCTGCTGGTAACCAAGGCATTGCTAAATGTGAACTTTGTTCTATAGAAGGTTGTAATAAAGACCAAAAACTAGCTGCAATCATGACGCCTGCAGCGAATCCTTGCATTGTATTGATAACTTTTGTGTCTATATTTTTGAACAAGTAAACGAACGATGCACCGAATGCTGTTAGCAACCATGTGATGATACCTGCGAATAATGCTTGCAAGTATGGTGGTAGTTCTGTAAAAATCTGTTGCATAGTTTTTGCTCCTTCATATCTTTTGTGTGAAAAAAAGTGTATAATATATTAATTGAAAACTGAGAATACTAAAGGATGTTAATTCATGGAAGCATATAAAATTGAAAAACTTAATAAGCAATATGGTGACAAAATTATTTTTGATGATTTAGATTTATCCATTTCTTACAAAGAACGCATTGGTTTAGTTGGAATCAATGGAACAGGGAAAAGTACTTTGCTTAAAGTTATTGCAAATATTGATGATGATTATGATGCGAAGACATCTTATCCTAACCAATACCAAATTGCATATGCAAGCCAAAAGCCTGAACTTGATGAATCTTTAACTGTAATCGATGAAGTATTAAATAACGAAACTGAAATGACGAAAGTGATTTCTAAATATGAAAATGCTTTAAATCAATATCAACAGACGGGTGAATCTAAGGATTTAGATCTTATGATGAAATATCAATCTGATATGGATCGATTAAATGCATGGGATTACAGTGCAGACGTTAAAACTATTCTATCAAAACTAGGTATAAATGACTATCTTAAAAAAATAGCTACATTAAGTGGTGGACAGAAAAAAAGAGTTGCATTAGCAAAAGAATTAATACGTAAACCAGATTTATTATTATTAGATGAACCGACAAACCATTTGGACATTGAAGGAATTGAATGGCTCGTTAACTATATTAAACAATACCCCCACACAATCATGTTTGTTACACATGATCGTCATTTCTTAAATCAAGTTTCTACAAGAATTGTTGAACTTTCAAATGGTAAACTCACAAGTTATCCAGGTAATTATGAAGCGTATATTGAAGCAAGAGCTGAAAAAGAAGAAATTGAGGCACAACAACATGTTAAAAAGAAAGCGCTGTATAAACAAGAATTGAATTGGATGAGACAAGGTGCTAAAGCTAGATCAACGAAACAACAAGCAAGAATCCAAAGGTTTAATACGTTAGAAGAAGATTTATCAAATAGAAAAACACAAGGTGAAGCAAGTTTGAATTTAGCGCATTCTCGCCTTGGTAAACAAGTATTTGAGTTAGACGATATTTCTAAATCTGTTGGAGATAGAAAGTTATTTGAACACTTTACAACGATTATTCAAAAAGGCGATAGAATTGGTATTGTTGGAGAAAACGGTGCAGGTAAAACAACATTACTCAATATTATTAGTGGGTTAGATCAAACTTTTGAAGGTAATCTCATTACTGGTCAAACTGTAAAAATTGCTTATTTTAAACAGCAAGATGAAAGTTTAACTTCAGATAAGAGAATGATTGATTATTTAAGAGAAGAAAGTGAAGTTGCTAAAGAAAAAGATGGCACAGTTGTATCTGTTACGCAGCTGTTAGAAAGATTTCTTTTCCCAAGTCAAACGCATGGCACGCAAATTAATAAATTATCAGGTGGAGAACAAAAACGTTTATATTTATTAAAATTATTAGTTCACGAACCGAATGTATTAATTCTTGATGAGCCTACAAATGATTTAGACACTGAAACTTTAACAATATTAGAAGCTTATATTAATGAGTTTGGTGGAACGGTTATAACGGTAAGTCATGATAGATATTTCTTAAATAAAGTGGCCAATAAATATTGGTATATACATGATCAACAAATCGAACCTATGCTAGGTACATTTGAAGACTATTTAGAATATAAAAGAGAGCTTGAGAAAAAAGCAACACAGCAACATAAAGAAGTTCAAAAAACAGAAACGAAACCTAAGACTTCAGCAAGATTATCGTTCAAAGAAAAGCGTGAACTAGAACAACTCGAGAAAAATATCGAATATATAGAAACAAGATTAGAAGAAATTGACCAAGAAATGGTTGAACATGCTACAAATTATGAAAAATTAAATGAACTCGCAAATGAAAAGACATCAATTGAAACGCAATATGAAGAAGATTATATGCGTTGGTCATCCTTATCAGACAGATTATAAGCGTATAGAGGTGTATATATAGATGCAAAATATTTTAAAAGAGTATTTCGGATATCAACAATTTAGAGATGGACAGAAAGAAATTATTGATAAAGTTATTGATCATCGTCCCACTTTAGGTGTTATGCCAACAGGTGGCGGTAAATCGATTTGTTATCAAGTACCAGGTCTATATTTAGATGGATTAACGATTGTAATTAGTCCATTGATTTCATTAATGAAAGACCAAGTTGATAGCTTGAGATCGATGGGTATCAAAGCTGAATTTTTAAACAGTACTTTAACAGCTAAAGAGAAAAAAAGAGTAGAGAATGAACTTGTCTCAGGACAGTTGAAATTTCTATATATTGCACCTGAAAGATTTAATCAACCACAGTTTATACAAATGTTGAACAAATGTAATGTACAGCTTATCGCATTTGATGAAGCACATTGTATTTCGAAGTGGGGACATGATTTTAGACCAAGTTATCAAGAAGTGATTACACATGTTATGAGCTTGCCTCATCATTTTAGATTGGTGGCATTAACAGCAACAGCTACTAAAGAAGTACAAGAAGATATTTCTCAAAAATTAGGTATTGCTGAAAGTGATATTGTTGAAACGTCTATTAAACGTGAGAATTTAACGTTTAAAGTGAACAATACATATCAGAGACTTAATTTTGTTAAAGATTATGTGAAGAAAAATATTCATCAATCAGGTATTATTTATTGTTCTACTAGAAAACAAGTTGAACAATTAAGTGAAACATTTGATGATTTAGAAATTAAGAATGTGATGTATCATGCTGGCTTACCAAAAGATGAAAGAGAACGTGCACAACGTAAATTTATTGAAGATGATATCAAATTAGCAATCGCAACAAATGCTTTTGGTATGGGGATTGATAAATCAAATGTTAGATTCGTGATTCATTATAATATGCCTCAAGATATCGAATCATATTATCAAGAGGCTGGTCGTGCTGGTCGTGATCAGTTAGACAGTGAATGTATCTTATTATTCTCAGACCGTGATATAGACCTTCAAAAATTCTTCATTTCTTCAAGTTCTGCAGATGATGAATACAAAGAAAAGCAAGGCGAAAAGCTTCGACAAATGATTCAATATACGAAGACGACTAAATGTTTAGAAGCGATGATGATTCATTACTTTAATCCTGATGAAAAATTAGAAGAGTGTGGCAGATGCTCTAGTTGTTTACAATCAGAAAAATCCTATAACATGACAACTGAAGCACAAAAAATATTAAGTTGTATCGCAAGGTTAAAACAAAAAGAAAAACGTAATATGATTATTCAAGTATTAAGAGGTGAACAAACACCTCAAATAACATCTTTAGGATATGATGAACTCAGTACTTATGGCATTTTAAAAGATTATACGACGAATGAATGTCATCATTTACTAGATGAATTGCGTTATAAAGGCTATTTAAATGAACATAAAGAAATATTAAGTGTTGACCAAGATGCAATGGATGTATTGCGTGGAAAAGTTGAAATTATGACTACACCATTTAAATCTAAGCCGAAAGAAATCGTTGATATCCAAACAATTACAGATGTTGATAGATCTTTATTTGATCGATTAATAGAAGTTAGAAAAGATTTAAGTAAAGAATTAGAAGTTTCACCACTTTCTATATTCTCTGACCAAATTTTAGAGCAATTTGCTAAACGATTACCTGAATCTAAAAAAGAAATGATTTTAATAGACGGTATTGGTAGTTATAAATTGAAACACTATTGTCCGATATTTATTGAAACCATTAAAAATTATAAACAACCCATTTAAGAAGAATAGGCATTTTATTGTGAAATTAGGGTAAATAATATAGAAGAAATTCTAGCACTGATAAAAAGAGGAATGTGGTGTCTATTAATGATTAAGTTTGAAGCTGTTTCAAAGATATACGGGGATAAGAAAGCAGTAGACAATGTAAGTTTTAATATTAATGAAGGTGAATTCTTTGTACTTATAGGACCTTCTGGGTGTGGAAAGACTACAACACTTAAAATGATTAACAGGCTAATACCTTTATCAGAAGGGTTTATATATTTTAACGATAAACCAATAAGTGATTATGATGTTGCGGAGATGCGATGGGATATTGGATATGTACTCCAACAAATTGCACTATTCCCGCATATGACGATTAAAGAAAATATCGCGCAAGTACCAGAAATGAAGAAATGGAAAAAGAAAGATATTGCTAATAGAGTCGATGAATTGCTCACTATGGTTGGTTTAGATCCTGAAACATATCGAGATAGATATCCAAGTGAGTTATCTGGTGGACAACAACAACGTATTGGCGTTATTCGAGCACTTGCTTCCGATCCGCCAGTTGTCTTAATGGATGAACCATTTAGTGCACTAGATCCAATTAGTAGAAAGAATCTACAAGATGATTTACTTGAACTTCAATCGCAAATTAAAAAAACAATCGTCTTTGTAACGCATGATATTGAAGAAGCGATGAAAATGGGAGACCGTATTTGTTTATTGAATCAAGGACATGTGGAGCAAATTGGAACGACAGAAGACTTTATTCATCGCCCTAAAAATGATTTCGTAAAATCATTTATTGGTAATGTGGATGCGCATGTATTGAAGCAAGTGAAGCTCGGTGATATTGCGCAACCAATTTCAGACGTAAATACACAATCTATTGATCAATATCCTAAAGTGTCACCAGATCAAACAATTGATGACATATATGGATTATTGGCAGAACACGAAGCGATTGTGATGGATTCAGAAAATACAGCACCTAGCCATATTGTGACAAGACAATATGTGTTTAGTTATTTAGCTGAAAAGAATAGAGGTGTTTCTTCATGAATGCATTAATCGAAACACTTTCAAGCCGTAAAGGGCAACTTTTAGAAACGTTAATTGAACATATTCAATTATCATTTATTGCACTTTTAATCGCAGTCGTCATCGCAGTTCCGTTAGGTATATTACTGACAAAGACTAAAAAGCTAGCCGAAGTTATTATTAACATCGCAGCTGTTTTACAAACAATACCATCTCTTGCTTTACTAGGTTTAATGATTCCGCTATTTGGTATAGGACGTATACCGGCAATTATTGCACTTGTTATATACGCGTTATTACCGATATTAAGGAATACATATACCGGTATTAAAGAAGTAGACCCTTCGTTAATTGAAGCGGCACGTGGTATAGGTATGAAGACTGGTAGAAGATTGTCTAAAGTTGAGTTACCACTTGCAATGCCAGTTATGATGGCTGGTATTCGAACAGCTATGGTATTAATTATTGGTACAGCAACATTAGCAGCTTTAATTGGTGCTGGTGGTCTAGGGGATTTAATATTATTAGGTATTGATCGAAATAATACATCTCTTATATTACTAGGTGCGATTCCTGCAGCTATTTTAGCGATTTTCTTTGATGTATTTTTAAGAATTTTAGAAAGAATTTCATACAAAAAATCTTTAATTATTCTTGGAACAATATTAGTTATATTCTTATTATCTGTGACGATACCTTTATTTGCTCAAAAAGGTGATAAAATTACTTTAGCAGGTAAACTAGGATCTGAACCAGAAGTTATCACAAATATGTATAAGATTTTAATTGAAGAAGAAACTGACAACACTGTTGAAGTTAAAGCAGGTATGGGTAAGACTTCTTTCCTATTTAATGCATTAAAGTCTGACGAAATAGATGGATATTTAGAGTTTACAGGTACAGTTCTTGGTGAATTAACAAAAGAAACACCGAAATCAACAACAGAGCAAGAAGTATATAATCAAGCTAATAATAGTCTTGATAAAAAGTTTGATATGCAATTGCTTGAACCGATGAAATATAATAATACGTATGCTTTAGCAGTTAAAAAAGAATATGCTGAAAAACATAATATTAAAACTATTTCAGATTTAAGTAAGGTTGAAGATGAAATTCGACCTGGTTTCACTTTAGAGTTTAATGACCGCGAAGATGGTTACAAAGGTATTCAAAAGAAATATGATTTAAACTTTAAAGATGTTAAAACAATGGAACCTAAATTAAGATATCAAGCGCTTGAAAGTAATGATATTGATTTAATTGATGCATATTCAACAGATGCTGAGCTTAAAGAATATGGCATGGTTGTCTTAGAAGACGACAAAAAATTATTCCCACCATACCAAGGTGCACCACTTATGAAAAAAGAAACAATTAAAGAGCATCCAGATGTGGTGAAAGCTATGAATAAATTAAAAGGCAAAATATCTGATGAAGAAATGCAAGAAATGAATTATAGAGTTACGATCAAGGATGAAGATGCTTATCAAGTCGCGAAAGAATATTTACAGAAGAATGACTTGATTGATTAAATACCATTGATTTATGAAAATGATTAGGTCTATAATACTAATAAATTAACAAACGGTAAATTTCGGTTTACCGTTTTTATATTTCAACTTGGAGGTCTAAAAATGAAGCAACAATTAAGTGAATTACAAGCATACCAACCGGGGTTATCTCCGAGACAATTAAAAGAAAAGTACGGCATAGATGGAGACATGGTCAAACTTGCTTCAAATGAGAATTTATATGGTCCTTCACCAAATGTTAAAGAAGCAATCAAAGCTAATTTAGATGAATTATTTTACTATCCAGAAGTAAAACAATTTGAAGTGAAAGAAACATTAAGTACATTTCTCAATGTGAAGAAAGAACAAATATTCTTTGGTTCAGGTTTAGATGAAGTGATTATGATTATTTCAAGAGCAGTTCTTGAAAAAGATGATGAAATTTTAACGAGTGACATGACATTTGGACAGTATAGACATCATGCTATTATTGAAAGTGCCCAAGTTAAAACAACACCGATTAAAGATGGATATTTTGATTTAGATGCAATGTATGAACAAATTACAGATAAAACGAAACTGATTTGGATTTGTAATCCGAATAACCCAACAGGCACATATTTACCTCATGATGCTATAGAAGCATTTATTCAAAAAGTACCAGATGATATTATCGTTTTAATCGATGAAGCATATATTGAATTTGCTGTTGCTGAAGACATGCCAAATAGCTTAGAATTGCTTTCAAAATATAATCAAGTCGTTGTCTTACGTACACTTTCTAAAGCGTATGGATTAGCAGCACAACGTATTGGTTATGCAATCGCGAATGAATCATTATTAGACCAATTAGATATTGTCAGATTACCATTCAATGTAACGTCACTTTCAGCTGTTGCAGCAGATGCCGCGATTAAAGATCAAGCTTACTTAAAAGACATTACAACAAAGAATCGTCATGAAATTGAAAAATTCTTAAATGCACCTTTTAAAGAACATATTTACGATAGCCAAACGAACTTTATATACGTTAATACAGACGAACCTCAAGTATTATATGATTATTTAATAAAAGAAGGCTTTATTACAAGACCATTCCCAAATGGTGTGCGTATTACGATGGGCTTTAGTGAACATAACGATAAGATGATACAAGTATTAGAAGAATTCTTTAAAACACACAGTTCGTAATAAAGGAAAGGCAATACGTTCTTTGGTATACTAGTAGACATTGATATATAAAGGAGAAGGTATAATGACGAAGCAAACAATTGGTATCGATATGGATGAAGTGCTAGCTGACACAATAAAAAAACTTTTAAGACGTTACAATGAAGAAACTTCTTCTAATGTTACTATGGAAGAACTTAAAGGTACAAAAATCCGTAATATGATGCCTGAACATCAAGGTATTTTGACAAGTATTTTAAGAGAAGATGGATTTTTTAGAGACTTAGAAGTATTTCCAGACGCTGTAGAAGTTGTACAGAAGTTAAATGAATACTATGACGTTTATATTGTTACAGCAGCAATGGACGTACCAACATCATTTGCTGATAAATATGCTTGGCTAAGAGAACATATGCCATTCTTAGACCCTCAACACTTTGTATTTTGTGGAGATAAAGGTATCGTCAACACAGATTATTTAATTGATGATAATCCTAAACAACTTGAAAGCTTCAATAATCATTCAATTATGTATGCAGCAGATCATAATATTGATATTGATAAATGGCCAAAAGTTCAAAACTGGAAAGAAGTAGAAGCATATTTCTTAGGTGAAAACGGGGAATATAATAAACAACAAGAATCTTTATCAGAATCATATAAATAAAGTAAAAGACTGGGACATAATGTAATGTCTCAGTCTTTTTTAGTATCTTGGCAGTAGATGACTGAATTGAAATGCGCTTGTACCAAGGTTTTCCAACTCTAGTCATCCTTGCCGGGGCGGGACTACGAAATCTTTTTTTACAAATTAGATTTCTGTCCTGCTCCCTTTTTAATGTATGCCTTGCATAAGTTTTTTAATTTTTGGTGTCATTGATAATACAATAAGCGAAACGACAATAGCGATTGCGCCGATTAAACCAAAGTAGTTCTGTTGACCTAATGGCTCAATCAATTTAACTAATTGTCCGTTAATACCTTGTGCTGTTGCGTTCGTTAAGAACCAAAGACTAAGCATTTGTGCTGAAAAGGCTTTTGGTGCAAGTTTAACTGAAACACTTGATCCAGTAGGTGATAAACATAATTCACCTATAACACAAAGGAAGAAGCTGAGTACTAACCAAATTGGATTCATCAGTTCTGCTTGTTGCATCATCATTGCAATCATCATAGCAATAAATGAAATACCAGCGAATGCTAAACCAATTACAAATTTAAGTGGAGTAGAAGGATTGTATTTACCTAATTTTTGCCACAAGAATGAAATAACTGGTGCAAATAGAACGATGAAGATTGGGTTAATAGATTGGAACCAACCTGCTGGTATCACGAAATTAATGCCATATGCATTTAAATCTAATTGTGTATGTTCTTGCGCGAATACACCAAGTACGTTTGATCCTTGTTCTTGAATGCTCCAGAATAAAACAGAAGCTAAGAACAATGGTACATACGCAAGTAATCTTGATTTTTCTGTTTGATCTATATCAGGGCTTCTATACATAATTGTCCAGTAAACAAATGGTATAACGATACCGATAATTAAAACAATTAAACTGATTGAATTAAATGTAAGATGACCTGTTAAATATAAAATAGCTAAAAGAATAACAATACCGATTGCACTATATGTAAACATTTTAGCGTATTTAACTTTTTCTTTATGATTGAGTGGGTTAGAAGGATGATTTTCAACTTCCCCAAGACTTCTTTTTTGGAATAGAATGTATGCTACTAAAGCTAAAAGCATACCGAAAGCTGCGATTGAGAATCCTTGGTGGAAACCAACGCTTACACGTACTTTGTCGATAATAAGTGGTGATAATAAAGCACCCATATTAACTGACATATAAAAGATAACAAAACCTGCATCTAATCTATTATCATTCTTATGATATAAACCACCCACAACATTTGAAATGTTAGGTTTCATAAGTCCCGAACCTACAATGATTAATATCATAGAAATAAGAAATGCACCTAAACCAAATGGTAAAGATAACACTAAGTGACCTAGCATAATAAGTACTGCACCGTACATTAATGATCTACGAGAGCCGAGTAATCTATCAGCTACCCAACCACCTAATATACCTGTCATAAATATTAATGAACCATACATGGCCATAATTTGTTGAGCTGTAATTTTATCTAAACCTAGTCCGCCTTGGCTGACAGTAAAGTATAAATAATACAGTAAAATTGCACGCATTCCATAATAACTAAAACGTTCCCAGAATTCTACAAAGAACAATATACCTAAGCCGCGAGGATGTCCAAAAAATCCATGTTGAGGGACAGTTTCAACCATTTCCTCTCGCGTCATTTTGCCCATAAAAAATCGCTTCCTTTCTAAACTTCCCCTGATTGTCGGGTAAGTTTAAAGAACATTTTAACCCTATATGTTAGTAAATTCAATAAAATTTTAATGAGTTCTAATATTGTGAATATTCTAAAATAATTAATATATCAATAATAAGTATTTTTACACATATTAGTTAATTGTTTAATAGGTTTAGGGAGGGGGAGGATTTATGTGTGGGATCTTGGTGGTATCGTTAGGGACAGAATTCCGAGAAATGTCCGTAAGAGATAGCGTTCTAACTACCACAATTCAGAAAAATGGAAGTCAGAGAATTCTAATTACCAGAATTTGAAATAATGGAAGTTAGAGCATTCTAATTACCAGAACTCGAAATAATGGAAGTTACAGCGTTCTAATTCCCACCTAACTCCCACTAATCAAAACTTTCTTAATACTAAAAAAGGCAAGGACAACTTTTGTTGTCCTTACCTCGTAAATGGCTAGATCTTATTTTACGCCTGCCATTAATGTTTTAATTTTTGGACTTGCTACAAGTAAGATGATTGAAATGATGATTGCGAATATACCTGAGTATAAGAAATAATCATTTGAACTAATACTTGTATAAATTTTTACCATTTGAGCATTCAAACCTTGAGCCATAGCGTTTGATAAGAACCAAACACTCATCATTTGAGCTGTGAATGCTTTTGGTGCTAATTTAGTCGTTGTTGATAATGCGATTGGTGATATACAAAGTTCACCTAATGTTACTAATAAGAAACTTGCAAATAACCAAACTGGGTTAATTAATGTTGATGTGTCTGATAATGGAACGACCATAATAATATATGAAAGTCCTGCTAAGAATACACCTATAGCAAATTTATAAACAGTAGGTGGGTTGAATTTACCTAATTTAACCCATAATACTGAGAACACTGGTGCTAAAATAATAATGAAGAATGGGTTAAGTGATTGGAACCAAGCTGCTGGTATATTAAAATCAATTGCGCCACCTGTTAATTTAGCCATGCTTAATTGTGTCTTAGTATCTGCGAATTGTGCTAATACTGTAGAACCTTGCTCTTGAATCATCCAGAATGCTACTGCTGCAATGAATAATGGTATATATGCATATACACGTGTACGTTCATAATCTTCAGTCTTTTTACTTAATGAAATTTTTACGAAATAGTAAATTGGTAGAGCAACACCAAGTATTGAAATAAAGTTTGCGAAATTAGGCAATGTTAATTGTCCGAATAGACTTAGGATGAAACAAATAATTGCGATAATTACGACAGTGATACCAACAATTTTGACCATTTTTTTCTTTTCAGAAGATGATAATGGATCGGGTACTTCGATACCTGCTAAACCTAAATATTTCTTGTTTGTGATGAAATAAATGATTAAACCGATGAACATACCAACTGCTGCTACTGCAAAACCAGCATGGAAGCCTACGTTTACTTGTAACCAACCGATTAATAATGGTGAAATTAAAGCACCTAAGTTGATTGACATGTAGAAAATAGTAAATGCTGAATCCATTCTTGGGTCATTCTTTTCATATAATAAACCTACTGTAGAAGAAATGTTTGGTTTCAATAATCCTGTACCAATAATTAAGAACAATAGCGCGATTAATAGCAATGTAAAATTATTTGGTAGTGATAATAAGATGTGACCAATCATGATGAGTATTCCACCGTAGAATAATGCATGACGTGTACCAGTAATTCTATCAGCAATCCATCCACCAATAACACCACTCATATAAACAAGTGCACCGTAGATAGAAACGATTTGAAGTGCTAAACCTTGATCAATACCAAAGCCGCCTTTTGCTACTGAATAGTAAATGTAGTAGGCAAGAATAGCCTTCATTCCATAATAACTAAATCTTTCCCAGAATTCGGTAAGGAATAATGTAGCCAAGCCTTTAGGATGACCAAAGAAACCTGTACGTGGTGTACTTTGGATAATTTCCTCTTTAGTATAATGTTTGTTACCCATTTTTTACTTCCCCTCATAATAAACTGTATTCATTTTTAGATGTACTTAAAATTAGCACATGTTAAATTGTAATGCTTTCGCAAAATAAACACAAGGTAAAGATTAACAATATTCATACAATAATGACTATTAAAAATAATAGCGTCAATAGTGGCAAGGCTTAAGATAAATGTGAACAAATTTTTAAAATTGTAAGCGTTTTCTTAATTGGTGAGTAATATGTTTTGAAATGTGAAATTTATACATATAAAAAACCGAGTCATGTTGAATATGACTCGGCTATATATTGAATTATTATCTGTTGTCGATATTTTCAGGATATAAATCGTGGTTCATCATACGGTACTCTGCCATTTTTTCGTATTTAGAATCTGGTCTTCCATAGTTTGTATAAGGATCGATAGAAATACCACCACGTGGCGTGAATTTACCTAAAACTTCTATATAATGGGGATCCATTAATTCTATTAAATCATTCATGATAACGTTCATACAATCTTCGTGAAAATCACCATGGTTTCTAAAGCTGAATAAGTATAATTTTAATGATTTAGATTCTACCATTTTAATGTTTGGTATATAAGAAATATAAATTGTCGCAAAATCAGGTTGTCCTGTGATAGGACATAAAGAAGTAAATTCTGGACAATTGAATTTTACAAAGTAATCTCTACCTTGATGTTTATTGTCGAACACTTCTAATACTTCAGGTTTGTATTGATCATGATATTGATTGTTTTGATTCCCTAATAACGTAATATCTTTTAATTCGTCTTTGTTTCTTCCCTCTGACATTATGATTCTCCTTTATTAATTGCTTCTTTAGGTTTAGGATTTCTTTGGGCTTTCTTGAACATATAATAGCCTGCTAAGAATATAATAATGTATCCTAAATAACTGAGTAAATCTGGTACTTCTTTAAATAAGATGAAACCGAGTATGGCACTGAATATGACAGATGCGTATACAAATATTGAAATATCTTTTGCTGCTGCGAAACTATAGGCAATTGTTATACCGAATTGACCAACTGTTGCAAAGACACCTGATAACAATAATATGATGACTTGTGAAAGTGTCATAGGTTCAAATGTAAAGATGACAAATGGAATTAATGCGACCGTAGAAAAGAATGAAAAGTAAAATACTGTTGTATATGATTTTTCACGTTGTCCTAAAGGTCGTAGGGCAGTATAAGCACCTGCAGCAAAAATTCCAGATAATAAACCGATAACTGCTGGCATCATATCTGAATCAAATGTAGGCTTAATTATAAACAATGCACCAAGAATCGCTACAATCATTGCAATTACTTGGTATTTGCGTGCTTTTTCATTTAAAAATATCGCGCAAAGTAGTATAGTCCAGAATGGGTTTAATTTCATTAACATATCCGCATCACTTAAAACCATGTGATCAATCGCATAAATATTGAGTAATACACCAATAAGTCCAAGTGTAGAGCGCAAAATGAGTAACGGTTGATTTTCTAATTTACCGAAAAATGGTGCTCTATACTTCATGACAAAGTAAATCGGTACAATCATTGCGATGAGGTTTCTAAAAAGTGATTTTTGAAAAACTGGTAAGTCACCAGATAATCTGAAGAATACTGCCATTAAACTAAAACCAATCGAAGAAATGAGTATTGCAATTATTCCTTTTACTGTGGAATTCATGTAAACACCTTCTATTTTTTATCAATGAACATATATTATCATAATTCACTTTAAAAAGTATATGACTTGTTCGTTGATTGTTTTCGACAAATAAATTTTTATGAAAGCAATTTTCAAATGTTGATATAGCAACGCTTAGTCGAAACAAGAAGAAAGTCAACCCTATTTTTTTAAAAAATATAAGGTATTATAAGTGTTATGAATCATTTAAAGTGCTATAATGAATCACATAATATAGTATGTGCTTATAAAACGTAACACTATATCTTGTGTTTTGTGCATTTGAAATAAAAATGAATAAAGTGTTCATTTTTTTGTATTTTTTATTTCATTTATACAGTTGTATAAGCATTTACATGTGGTAGGTGAAAGTTTATGAAGATAATTTATTACTCTTTAACTGGTAATGTACGACGGTTCATACAGAGAGCAGGATTGTCTGACACAATGGCTCTCACTGAGGCAAACAAGACAAATGAAATAAATGAACCATTTATAATGGTTACAGGTACAATTGGATTTGGCCAAGTACCTGATACTGTACAAGATTTTTTGAAAGTGAATCATCATAATCTTAAAGCAGTAGCAGGTAGTGGAAATAGAAATTGGGGACAGAATTTCGCGAAAGCTAGTGAAGAGATCGCGAATCAATATCATGTCCCTTTATTGATGAAATTTGAGTTACACGGTAACCAAGCTATAGCAGATGAATTTAAGGAAAAGGTGGTTAATCTCTATGAAAATGATAAACAAACAAAAGAAAAATCATATTGAATTAAACAATAAGGTAACAAAGAGAAGAGAAGACGGCTTTTTCGATATTGAAAAAGATCAAGAAGCATTAGAAGTATATTTAGAAGAAATTGCAGAAAAAACAATTCAATTCAATGATCCTATTGAACGTTTACACTTTTTAGTTGAACAAGACTTTTATTATGACTTATTTAAAGAATATAGTGAGACATCATTAAAAGAGATTAACCAGTTTGCAGATTCAATTCCTTTTCAATTTGCAAGTTACATGTCAGCTAGTAAGTTCTTCAAAGATTACGCTTTGAAGACTAATGATAAATCAGAATACCTTGAAACATATAAAGAACACGTTATTATTGTTTCTCTATATTTAGCTAAAGGTAATGTTGAACAAGCTAAACAATTTGTTGAAGGTATGATTGAACAACGTATTCAACCTGCAACACCAACATTCTTAAATGCTGGTAGAGCTAGACGTGGTGAGTTAGTAAGTTGTTTCCTATTAGAAGTAGATGATAGCTTAAATTCAATTAACTTTATTGATTCAACAGCTAAACAATTAAGTAAAATTGGTGGCGGTGTAGCAATCAACTTATCTAAATTGCGTGCACGTGGTGAAGCTATTAAAGGTATTAAAGGTGTCGCTAAAGGAGTATTACCAGTTGCTAAATCACTTGAAGGTGGCTTTAGTTATGCTGATCAACTTGGTCAAAGACCTGGTGCGGGTGCAGTATACTTAAACATCTTCCATTATGATGTATTAGAATTCTTAGATACTAAAAAAGTGAACGCAGATGAAGATATTAGATTATCTACTATTTCTACTGGTTTAATCGTTCCATCTAAATTCTTTGATTTAGCTAAAGAAGGTAAAGATTTCTATATGTTCGCACCACATACTGTTGAACGTGAATATGGTGTGACACTTGATGATATCAATCTAGATGAATACTATGATGAACTTGTAGCAAATCCTAATATCATTAAAAAAGCTAAAGATGCACGTGATATGTTAAATACAATTGCTCAAACGCAATTACAATCAGGTTATCCTTATTTGATGTTTAAAGATAATGCGAATAAAGTACATCCTAACTCTAATATCGGACAAATCAAAATGAGTAACTTATGTACAGAAATATTCCAATTACAAGAAACGTCAATTATTAACGATTATGGAACTGAAGATGAAATCAAACGTGATATTTCTTGTAACTTAGGTTCATTAAATATTGTAAACGTGATGGAATCAAAGAAATTCCGTGATTCTGTACATATTGGTATGGATGCTTTAACAGTTGTATCTGATGATACAGATATTAAAAATGCACCAGGTGTAAGAAAAGCAAACAATGAGCTACATTCTGTAGGTTTAGGTGTTATGAACTTACACGGTTTCTTAGCTAAAAACAAAATTGGTTATGAATCAGAGCAAGCTAAAGACTTCGCAAATGTATTCTTCATGATGATGAACTACTATTCTATCGAACGTTCAATGGAAATTGCGAAAGAAAGACAAGAAACATATGTAGATTTCGACAAATCTGATTACGCTTCAGGTAAATACTTTGAAAAATATATCCAACAAGATATTAAACCTGAATACGATAATGTTGCGGCATTATTTGAAGGTTTCGATATTCCAACTGCAGAAGATTGGAAAGCATTAGCAGAAGCTGTTAAAGAACATGGTTTATACCATGCATATAGACTTGCTATTGCACCAACTCAAAGTATTTCATATGTACAAAATGCGACAAGTTCTGTTATGCCAATTGTCGACCAAATTGAAAGAAGAACATATGGTAATGCAGAAACATTTTACCCAATGCCATTCTTATCACCTGAAACAATGTGGTATTACAAATCAGCATTTAATACAGATCAAATGAAATTAATTGATTTAATTGCAACGATTCAAGAGCATGTAGACCAAGGTATTTCTACAATTTTATATGTAAATTCTGAGATTTCAACACGTGAACTTTCAAGATTATACGTATATGCTCACCATAAAGGCTTAAAATCACTTTACTATACACGAAATAAATTATTAAGCGTTGAAGAATGTACAAGTTGCGCAATCTAATCAATTTAATTAAGATAGGAGATCTAACATGAAGGCAGTAAACTGGAATACACAAGAAGATATGACGAATATGTTTTGGCGTCAAAACATCTCACAAATGTGGGTTGAGTCAGAATTTAAAGTATCTAAAGATATAGCAAGTTGGGAAACATTAACAGAACCTGAAAAAAATGCTTTTAAAAAGGCATTAGCTGGTCTTACTGGATTAGATACACATCAAGCTGATGATGGCATGCCTCTAATCATGATGCATACGAAAGACTTACGTAAAAAAGCAGTGTATTCATTTATGGGTATGATGGAACAAATACATGCGAAAAGTTATTCACATATATTCACGACATTATTACCATCTAGTGAAACAAATGAATTATTAGATAAGTGGGTTGTTGAAGAACCACACTTGAAATATAAATCAGAAATGATCGTAGGTAATTATCATAAATTATGGGGTAAAGAAGCTTCAATTTATGATCAATACATGGCTAGAGTATCAAGTGTGTTCTTAGAAACATTCTTATTCTACTCAGGTTTCTACTATCCATTATATTTAGCAGGACAAGGCCGTATGACAACTTCAGGAGAAATCATCCGTAAAATTTTACTAGATGAATCTATTCACGGTGTATTTACTGGTCTAGATGCACAAAGTTTAAAAAATGAATTGTCACAAGACGAACAAATTAAAGCAGATAGAGAAATGTATCGTATGCTTGATTTACTTTATAAGAATGAATACGAATATACAAAAACATTATATGATGAAATAGGATTAACAAATGATGTTATGAACTACGTAACATATAATGCGAATAAAGCATTAGCTAATTTAGGATTTGAACCATATTATGAAGAAAAAGCGTTCAACCCAATTATTGAGAATGCATTAAATACAAGTACTAAAAACCATGACTTCTTTAGTGTTAAAGGTGACGGTTATGTACTAGCATTAAATGTAGAAGCACTTAAAGATGAAGACTTCATCTTTGATGAAAAGTAAAAAATTAAGTAGTAGTCTAGGACATGTACCTTGTCCTAGGCTATTTTTTATGAGGATAAAAAGTTAACATATTTTTCAATATTTATTGGAATTTATGTGATATTTATTGTTTATAATGAAGATAATATATTGAAAGGTGGGTTATATTCATGAAAAGAATATTACTAGGGGTATTAACTGTATTGGTCATTTCTGTGCTAGCAGCATGTGGAAATGACAAGAAAGAGGATGAGCATCATCATTCAGAACATAAGTCTTCTGATAAACCTCAAGCTTTGGAAGTTGCTTTAGATGTGCCTAAAGAAGCTAAAAGTGGTGAAGAAGTAGAGGTTTCAGCAAAAGTGACACTTGGTGATGAAAAAGTAAAAGATGCAGATGAAGTGATGTTTGAAATCGTTAAAGATGGGGACAAAAAATCTTCAGAAATGAAGAAAGTTAAAGAAAATAAAGATGGTGTATACACTTTAAAATATAAATTTAAAGAAGCGGGTCAATACAATGTAACAAGTCATGTTACTGCTAGAGATCAACACACAATGCCAAACAAAGATATTAATATAAAATAATTATAAAAGAGTGGTGGAATTTAATTCCATCACTCTTTTTTATAAATGGCATTGCATTTAGTCATATTCTTCATTACAATAGAGATAATGATAATCGTTATCAACTAAAGAGAAGTAGGGTGTGACATGGGAAAGTTTTTAATGCGTTTAGATGTTTTAATCATATTATTAGTAATTGCAACGTTCTTCTCTATTTTTATAGGTGTTTCAGAAGTAAAACCTTTACATATATTAAATTTAACTGACGAACAGAAGAACATTTTAGTGTCGAGTAGAATTCCGAGAACAGTCAGTATTATTATTTCAGGGAGTTCATTAGCTATTTGTGGACTGATTATGCAACAGTTAACAAGAAATAAATTCGTTTCTCCAACAACTGCAGGGACAATGGATTGGGCGAGATTAGGTATATTAATTTCTCTTATCGCGTTTCCAGAAGCCAATATACTACTTAAATTATTATTTGCTACATTATTAAGCTTATTTGGAACAATGCTATTTATGCAAATTCTCCGTAGAATTCAATTTAAAGATGTTATTTTTATACCTTTAGTTGGTATCATGCTCGGAAACATTGTGTCGAGTTTTTCTTCTTTTGTTGCATTACGTACAAATGCTGTACAAAGTATTGGTAATTTTATGCAAGGTAATTTCTCAATTATTACAAGCGGTAGATATGAAATTCTCTATATTAGTATTCCGTTATTGATTTTAGCGTTTATATTTGCGAATCAATTTACGATTGCTGGTATGGGTAAAGATTTCAGTGTGAATTTAGGACTTAATTATCAAAAAGTTGTCAATATTGGACTTATCATTGCATCAATTATTACAGCACTTGTTGTTGTAACAGTTGGTATGATGCCATTCTTAGGATTAATTATTCCTAACTTAGTTTCAATATTCAGAGGAGATCATTTGAAAAATGCATTGCCACATACAGCAGTATTTGGTGCATTGTTTGTGATGATTTGTGATGTCATAGGAAGATTAATTATATTCCCTTATGAAATTACAATTGGTTTAACAATAGGTGTGATTGGTAGTTTCATATTTATAGTATTGCTGATGAAAGGACGTTCAAGAAATGCTCAATAAATTAACCCCCATACATAAATTAATCCTTTTATCTGTGTTAACGCTATTAATTGCAGCACTTTATTTACTTTATAACATTAATCCTAATATATTGGAGTATCAATTAACCGGACGAGTTAGAAAAGTTATCGCAATGTTATTAGTAGGTGGCAGTATTGCAGTTTCGACGGTTATTTTCCAAACAATCACGAATAATAGAATTTTAACACCTTCCATTATTGGTTTAGATGCAGTCTATATGTTTATTAAAACGTCTTTAATATTTTTATTTGGTTCCACATCGACAGTCGTACTGAATAATCATCTTAACTTTTTAATTACATTGGTAGGTATGATTCTATTTAGTTTATTCTTATTCCAAATATTGTTTAGGTCTAAAGATCAAAATGTATTCTTCATATTACTATTAGGTATTGTTTTTGGAACATTCTTCTCTAGTTTCTCTAGTTTTATTGAAATGATGATAGATCCTGAAGAATTCTTATCAATACAAAGTGCAATGTTCGCGAGCTTTAGTGCAATAAATGAAGGTTTACTTACGATATCAGGCATTGTTTTATTAATTATGATATTCATTGCTTTTAAGATAAAGAACTACTTAGATGTATTGTCATTAGGAAGAGATCAAGCCATTAACCTTGGTGTTAATTATACAAATGTGACGAGATGGTTGATGGTTATGGTTGCACTACTTGTTACAATTTCAACAGCCCTTGTTGGACCCATTACATTTTTAGGTCTACTAGTCGTGAATTTAGCACATGAATTCATCAAAGAATTCGATCATAAATACATATTACCGGCTTCAATACTCATCAGTTGGATAAGCTTATTTTTAGGTCAATGGGTCGTGGAGCACGTGTTTGAAGGTAATACAGAAATTAGCATCATGATTAACTTTATAGGTGGCATTTACTTTATATTCTTAATTTTAAAGGAGCGTAATGTAGCATGATTAAAGTCGAAAGATTAACAAAAGCTTATCATCAGCATAAAGTTGTTGATGAAGTAGATATAGAAATTGAAAAAGGGAAAATCACATCATTCATAGGTCCAAACGGTGCAGGTAAAAGTACGGTCTTGGCTATGGTCAGCCGCTTAATTGATAAAGATAACGGTAAAATTACGATAGACGATCAAGATATCGCTTCAATGAAAAGTAATGAACTTGCTAAGAAACTAGCAATTTTAAAACAAGCTAATCATACAGAACTTAAGATTTCAGTAAGACAACTTGTGAGTTTCGGAAGATTTCCATATTCAAAAGGTAAATTAAAAAAAGAAGATCAAGCTATGATTGATAAAGCGCTAGATTATTTAGGACTCACTGAAATTCAAGATAAATACTTAAGTGAACTATCAGGCGGTCAAAGACAAAGAGCTTATATCGCGATGACGATAGCTCAAGATACAGAATACATTCTATTAGATGAACCATTAAACAATCTAGATATGAAACATTCTGTACAGATTATGAAAATCTTAAGAAGACTTGTGAAAGAAATGAACAAGACAATCGTAATTGTTATACATGATATTAATTTTGCTTCATGCTATTCAGATAGAATTATCGCGATCAAAGAAGGTAAAGTTGAAATCGCTGGTATTAAAAACGATGTTATTTGTGAAGATGTATTACGTGACATTTATGACTTAGAAATTAAAATTCAAGAAATTAATGGTCAACGTATTTGTGTCTATTTTGATGATGAATACATCGAAGAAGAAGAAATTAAAACATTAGCTATGTAGCAAAATTGATACAACATTGAAAGGAGTGATGTTCGTAGTTTGTTGGGCAATAGGGTTTTGGACACATAATTTATCATAATATTTGAAGGAGAGACATTGATAATGAAAAAAGTTTTCAGTTTTATTTTAATTGCAGTATTATCAGTTGTACTTGTAGCATGTGGAAGTAATTCAAGTAGTAAAGAAAAATCATCAAAAGGTGATACGAAGAGTGAGTCTAAAACAGTAGAAATCCAATCGAAATATCAAATTCGTGGTGAAAAGAAAGATGGCAGTGATTCAAAAACTATAGAAGACAAAGTTAAAGTACCTGTTAATCCTAAAAAAGTTGTAGTATTAGACTACGGTGCTTTAGATACAGTTGAAGCTTTAGGTGCTAAAGATGCAGTTAAAGGTGTACCTAAAGGTGAAGGTGGCGCATCATTACCAAAATTCTTAGATGCATTCAAAGGTGACGACATTGTAAACACAGGTTCAGTTAAAGAAGTAAACTACGATAAAGTTGCAGAAATTCAACCAGACTTAATCTTATTCTCTGGTCGTACAGCTGGAACTGAAGTACAAGATGAATTGAAAAAAGCAGCACCAGATGCAGCACGTTTATATGTTGGTGCAGATGATAGCAATTACTTAGAATCAGTAGAAGAAAACACAACTAACTTAGGTAAAATCTTCGACAAAGAAAGCAAAGCAAAAGAATTAAATGCTGATTTAGATAAAAAAGTAAAATCTGCTAAAGATAAAGCTAAAAAATCAGACGACAAAGCAATGTACTTATTAGTTAACGAAGGTGAATTATCTACATACGGTCCAGGAGCTAGATTTGGTAGCTTAATCTTTGATGTATTAGGTGTTACACCAGTAGATAAAGATATTAAAGCAAGCGGTCACGGACAACCAGTAAGTTATGAATATATCACTGAGAAAAACCCTGGAATCATCTATGCTATGGACAGAGGTCAAGCAATCGGTGGTAAATCAACTGCTAAGAAAGCATTATCAAACGACGTAATTAAAGATGTAGATGCAGTTAAGAACAATAAAGTTGTTAACGTAGATGCACAATTATGGTACTTAGCTTCAGGTGGCGTAAGAACAACTGAAAAACAAGTAGACGAAGTTATTAAAGGTTTAGAATAATAACATAAGAAAAGCATGGGACGCGATGTCCCATGCTTTTTTATTTATTCTAAAGGTTCTCCGATGATTCGAACTTCTCTTTTAAGTTCTACACCAAATTTTTCTTTAACGACTTTTTGAACGTGTTTAATGATGTTCTCATAGTCTGTAGCAGTTCCGTTATCAACATTAACGATAAATCCAGCATGTTTGGTAGAAACTTCTACACCACCTATTCTATGGCCTTGTAATTCAGCGTCTTGAATAAGTTTACCAGCAAAGTGGTTTGGTGGTCTTTGGAACACGCTTCCGCATGAAGGGTATTCTAAAGGCTGTTTATCTTCACGACGTTGTGTTAGATCATCCATAGTCGCTTGAATGGAATGAATGTCACCATCTTGCAATTTAAAAGTTGCTTCTAGTACGACTAGGTGTTTACGTTGAACAATACTTGTACGATAGTCCAATTCTAAGTCTTCACCTTTAATGATATGCAACTGACCAGTATCATCGACTGCTTTAATATGGTCGATACAATCTTTGACTTCACCGCCATATGCACCAGCGTTCATATATACTGCGCCACCGACAGATCCAGGTATACCACAGGCAAATTCTAAACCAGTTAAATGGTGATCTCTAGCACGTCTTGAAACATCAATAATTGCTGCACCGCTTCCACATGTAATAGATTGATTTTTCACCGTTATTTGATCGAATTGTAATAAGCTTATAACAATTCCTCTTATACCACCATCACGGATGATAATATTAGAACCATTCCCCAAAAATGTAAGTGGAATTTGATTGTTATAAGCAAATTCTATTATCTTTTGTACTTCTGTATAAGAAGTAGGTGATAAGTAGAAATCTGCATTGCCACCAGTTTTTGTGAAAGTATATTTTTTAAGTGGCTCATTTACTTTTATAAGGGATTTTGGGAGAAATTTAGAAAGCTCCTCCAAAATTGTATGATTCTCCAACGCACGACGTCCTTTCTGTATTATGCTCTCACATTATTATATCAAGATTTATCATCTTAAGCGAATGGGTTATTTTTTATGTTTTTGAACAAGTTGTTGAAACCATTTTTGTTTTTGAGCTTCGTAATCTTTTATACTATTTGCTTCAAGTAAAGCAGCTTTCTTAAATGATTCAAATGTTTGTATGACATCTGTATTATTTGTTAAAAGTGACTCTACAGTTAAATAATCATATAACATTTGATTGTTTTGTTCAACAATATGTAAACGTGCTGTTTGCTTCAAGCTTATCATGTCTTGGAATTGAGCCATCATGACTTTTTTATTGTAACCATTATGTAATCGATATATGCGGTGATAATTGAGTCTTTTTTCGTCAAGGCTTGTAATATCGTGAAGAGACTTAACTGTAACAAGTACATCTACGATAGGTTCTGTAACATATTGTGTTTGTTTCGTACCACCGATATGGAATACATCTATCACTGGCGTATCAAGTAAATGTATTAATAATTGTTGAATACTTTCAAAATTTAGTTTAAAATCATCTGATGATTGTAGTTGAATAAAGGGTTGTGGAAGTTTAAGCATAATAGCTCCTTTCTAAAATCCATGCATGAATATACTATATAACATTTTCATTATCCATGAAATTATGTATAATACAAGTGAAACAGGGGTGCAATGATGAAAATTAAATTATTTTATTTAATGATATTTGTTCTTGTTTTAATTATTGCAGCTTGTGGTAACGAATTACATTCAGATCTTCAAAAGTATAAAAGGGAAATGAAACCTATTTATAAAAAAGAGAATTCAATTCTGAAAGATATAGATAAATTAAGATTAAATCAGTTAGATCAACTTATTGGTACGGAAGTAACAGTTGAAAAACGTAAAGAATTGAATGAACTTCAAGATAAACTCGAAAAGCAAATTATACCTGAAGTTAAAGATCTTAGTAAACAAGCTCATAATATAAATGTAAGCACAAATGAGGTTCAAGATGCTCATAATATTTACATGAGTAATATAGCAAAGAAAGAAAAAACGTTAGAAGAATTAAATGAGTATATTTCATTATTTAAACAATCCATCCAATCTAATGAGAAAATATTAGATTATACAGATGTATTTGAACAGAATAAATCAGATGCAGAGAAAAATGCTAAATTAGCTAAAAATAATCCTGAAGATAAAGAAGATTATGATGCACTTGTTTCTGTTATTGATAAGAATAGTGAAGAATTAAGTACGAAAGCTAAATATTTAAATGATACTCAAAATGTGCAAGATAGAGCGGACTATATTGAGAAAGATATTATCCCGCTATTTTCTAAAAACATTAAATCGCTAAATCAAACGAATATTTCATCTAAACGTGTTAATCAAATGAGACAAGCTCAAATTGAAGTGTACTATACTTTAATTAATTACTATAAAGAACGTAAAAAAGGCATTCTTATTGAAGATAAACTTCAAAAAGTTCAAGTACAAAATGGCGTAAGTTCTCAATTTAGTTACTTAGGTAAAGATGAAAAGTACAACAAAGCGATAGAAAGATTAGATAAGTAAAACACACCAAAAACATTGTTTTATGTAATCGGTGTGTTTTATTTTATTGCTTATCAATTGGATCTTTAGGTTTGTCTTTGTTGCGCTTTGATAAATATATATTTTTACCTATAAGTGAAATGAACCATATAGAAAATGCTATTACAAGAATATACGATAATGCAGGTTGGTTTTTAAAATCAAATAAAAATAAGACAGAAATAATAAGTAAACATGCATTGATCGTATCAATCATACCCCATCTTTTAATAAGTACGGGTGAAGTATTTTTGGACAAATTTCGCACCTCCTTAATATATATTAACAAGTATACCAAAATTGTCTTGTGGTTAATATTATAGATTACGGGTAAAGATAATAAAGATAATAAAGATAATTATTAAAAATAGAATTTGCCATATAAATGGATAAATGATATAGTGTTCAATTGTATTGGTTAAATTATGATAGAGGTGAATTAAAATGGTCGTGAAATTAACTTCCATCGATCAATTTGAAAAAGTACTCAATGATAATCCAAACGTATTTGTTATGAAACATAGCAGTACTTGTCCTATTTCAGCAAGTGCATATGATCAATTTAACAAATTCTTATATGAAAGAGATATGGATGGTTATTACTTAATTGTTCAAGAAGAAAGAGAATTGTCTGATTATATAGCTGATAAAACTGGAATCAAACATGAATCCCCACAAGCATTTTACTTTGTTAATGGTAATGCTGAATGGGATGCAGATCATGAAAATATCACAGTCGCAAGTTTATCGAAAGCAGAAGAGTAAGTGAAACATATGCAAACAGTCTGATTGGACTGTTTGTTTTTTTGTTAATTGAAGTAAAAAACAGTATAATGAATTAAGATAAAAAGCATGAGGTGAAAATTATGAGAGTATTAGTTGCGATGGATGAGTTTGATAGTATTTTATCTAGTTACCATGCAAATCGATTTGTCGAAGAAGCAATAAAGTCTCAATTTAATGAAGCAGATATAGTACAAGTCCCATTATTTAATGGTCAAAGAGAAGTTATAGATTCAGTATTATTATGGCAATCTGGCACTAAATATTCAGTGGATCATCATGACGCTTATATGAGACCAAAGTCGTCTTCATATGTTGTAACAGAGAAAGATATTATCGTTATAGAAGCGGGTAAAGTCTTAACTTCAAGTGAGGATATTATTAAACCACTTGAAACTTCATCATTTGGACTAGGAGAAGTGATTTTAGAAGCGCTGAATGAAGACAGCAAAGAGATGCTAATTTCAGTCGGTGATGTCGCAAGTTACGATGGTGGACTTGGTATGTTACAAGCATTAGGTGCTAAATTCTTTGATGCTGAAGGTAGTTTTATAGATGTTAGCAAAGGTGCTAAATGGATTAAATATATAAGAACAATTGATTTATATGATTTAGATAAAAGGTTAAAAGATAAAAATATCAAAGTCATAACAGACTTTGAATCGAAGTATTATGGTAAGAATAGTCGCATCATGAAAGAGCAAGCAATCAATCAAATTGCTATTGAAGATGCTGTCTCAATTGATAATGCTTTATGGTATATAAGTGAATTATTTAAGAACCAACATAAAATCTTATTAGGTAAAGAAGAACGCGGTGGTGCAGGAAGTGGCTTAGCTGCCTTGTTTAATAGTCTATGGGACGCGCAACTTGTTACAGGTGGAGATGTCGTAAATGAGCTTACTTATTTAGATAAGTTGATTGAACAAGCTGACTTAATCGTATTCGGTGAAGGATTGAAACCTAATCAACAATTGTTAGAAACGACATCTGTTAGAATTGCTGAACTTTGTAACAAATATCAAAAAGTCAATATTGCGATATGCGCAACAGATGAAAAGTTTGATCAATACTTAGAACAAGATGTAACAGCAATGTATAAAGTATTTAATAAAGATCAATATTCAATGAGTGATTTAGAATTAGGTATAGCTTTAAGACATTTAACAACACAATCGCTAAGATTATTAAAAGCTAATATATAAAAATAAGAGCCTGAGACACTGTAATTGTCTCAGGCTCTTATATATTGTTTTAAGACTGTTGTTCAAATTCTGATACGATACCGACTATCGTATGGACTGCTTTTTCCATAACATCAATAGAAGCATACTCAAATGGTCCGTGGAAGTTTGCGCCACCTGTAAATAAATTAGGTGTTGGTAATCCCATGAATGAGAGTTGTGAACCGTCTGTACCACCTCTAATAGGTTCAATAATAGGTGTCATACCTAATGATTTAATAACTTTCTCAGGTATGTTTACAAGTTCAGGTTGTGGTTTGATTTTTTCACCCATATTGTAATACTGATCTTTGATTGTTACAGTAATCAATTCTTGATCATATTTATGATTTAATACTTTTGCGATATCTAATAAATGATTTTTTCTACGTTCGAACTGTGCTTTATCATGATCGCGAATAATATATTGTAGCGTTGCTTTCTCAACAGTACCTGACATGTCAGATAAGTGATAGAAGCCCTCATAGCCTTCAGTATGTTCAGGTACTTCATCACTAGGCAATTGGTCATTAAATGCCATTGCTAAAGTATTAGCATTAACCATTACATCTTTAGCAGAACCTGGATGTACGTTTACACCGTTAACTTCAACGACTGCAGAAGCGGCATTAAAGCTTTCGTATTGTAATTCGCCTTCTAAACTACCATCTAAAGTATAAGCAAAATCAGCGTTAAATCGTTCAACATCAAAATGATGTGGACCTCTACCAATTTCTTCATCTGGTGTAAAGCTGAATCTAATCTTGCCGTGTTTGATTTCAGGATGTTCTAATAAGTAAATGATCGCTTCCATAATCTCAACGACACCAGCTTTATCATCAGCGCCTAGTAAAGTTGTACCGTCTGTTGTCATTAATGTATGACCAATCACTTTTTCAAGTTGTGGGAAAGTCTTCGCGCTTAATACTTTATCAGTATTACCGAGTGTAATATCTTCTCCGTTATATTGCTCTACAATAACAGGATTAACATTTGATGCATGGTAATCTGGAGACGTATCAATATGTGCCAATAACCCTATAGTAGGTACATCCTTTTCTGTATTTGACGGTAAAGTGGCCATTAAATACCCTTTATCGTCTACGTCAACTTCAAGATTTAATGCTTTAATTTCTTCTTCGAGCATACGGATTAAATCCCATTGCTTTTCAGTAGATGGTGTACTTTCACTTGCTGCATCAGCTTGTGTATCTACTTTTACATATCTTGTTAATCGATCAATTAGACGTTGTTTCAAATTGCTCGCTCCCTTTACATCTATTTACGTTATTTATTATACGCTTTTTTGTTTCTTAGAAGCAAAAGAATGTTTTGCTCTGACATAGATTTGAAAAATGATTTCAGAGCATAAAATACCAAACGCGATCGCACCAGAAATAAGCGTCGCTTGTAGTGTTGTATTAATGGCAACATCATAATTGTTGATTACTAAGTTTTTAGTTGCATCATACGCTAAGCCTCCTGGAACGAGAGGGATAATACCGGCAACTATAAAGATAATCATTGGACGCTTGTAATAGCGACTCATAATATGACTCATTAACGCTAAGGCAAAGCTACCATAGAATGATGCTTGTACTTTATCGATGCCAAAGTCTAACGAAATGGTATAAATCATCCAGCCCATCGCACCAACAATACCACATGCTATTAATAGTCTCTTAGGTGCATTAAAAATGACAGAGAAAAATAACGTTGCGGTAAAACTTAACAAAATTTGATATATATAATCTAGCATTTAAAGCACCTCCTTAACTAAGTAGTAATACGATTGCAACACCAGCACCAATAGCAAATGCCGTAAGTGCCGCTTCTACACCTTTAGATATACCTGCAAGCAACTGTCCTGCCATTAAGTCTCTGATTGCATTTGTAATCAAGACACCTGGTACAAGTGGCATAACAGACGCGATTGTAATTAAGCTTAAATTCACGCCAATAAAGAAATTCACACTAATGGTTGCGATTGTAGCAATAATTAATGAACTAATAAATTCTGTGAAGAATTTAATTCTAATCGTATTATGGACGAGGGACATCGTTAAATATCCAACACCACCTGCAATCAATGAAGGGATGACTTCAGCTTGTTTACCACCAAACATAGGTAAGAAACAGGCTGATGCTATCGCTGCAGCTAATACTTTTAACCAAAATGGAAATTGTAATGAAGCATGATGTAAATGGATCAGCTCTGATTTAGCTTCATCAATCGTGAGTTCATTGTTAGCTATCTTACGTGATATTTGATTCGTTAAAGAAATTTTCTCTAAATCGGTCGTACGTTCATCTATTCTAATCAGACGTGTGTTTGTTCTGTCATTAAGCGAGAATATAATCGCGGTAGATGTTACAAAGCTATGTGTATTTTCTAAACCATAACTTGTAGCGATTCTTGCCATTGTATCTTCAACTCGATATGTTTCTGCGCCACTTTCTAAAAGTATGCGACCGGCAGTCATGACAACATCAATGATTTTATTTTCATCTATAATCGTGAAGTCTTGTATCTCTTCCATAGTAACCTCCAGTTTCGTATTGAATTTTATGTAAATAATCAAATTAAAAACAATTCAACAAAAAACATAGAATTGCTAGAGGCAATTCTATGTTCAGTTTATAACTTAATAATTGGATTGAACATTACTTTGTTTTGACCTTGTAATTTGGCTTCATGTAACATATCATCCGCATCTTTAAATACGCGACGTTTCGATTTGTTATCTTGCTCACTTAAATAGCCTACACCAATTGAAACAGATAGTTTAATTGTTTCTTTGTTAGGTAAGTGGAAAGTAGATTGTTGAACGCTATCTCTAATGCTTTCCGCTAATTTAATAGCACTATCTAATGTTTCGCCAACAAGAATAATTGAAAATTCTTCTCCGCCGTTACGAAAAGCTTTAACATCTTTAGGTAAATAGTTGATTAACAATTGCGACATTTGTTTTAAGACCGCGTCTCCAGCCTTATGAGAATATGCATCGTTCACGTCTTTAAATCCATCAATATCAATCAATAATAATGCCATAGATTGGTCTTGTTCAGTTATTTGTTCAGTCGTCTTATTTAAATAGCGATCGAACTCTTTAACATTTCCTAAACCTGTTAAGTAATCAACGGATTCTTCATTTTCATATCTTGAAATTAAATTTTTCAAGATCCAAATGTCTCTATAAACACTTGCACTAATAATACTTAGGATAAAGGAAACTGGCACAAGAAACAACCATTCATTGAGCCATGCATCAGGATTTAAAAAGATAAGTGTTATCGCAATAATCATAATGCTGATTAAATACAATAATTGAATACTCACGAAATCACTTTGTTTAAGAAAAGGACCTATCATCCCAACAACAATTGCAATAATCAGTAAATGGATATCTTCTAAAAAAGGTGTACCCATTACAAATATGTCAAATAGTACAATAACTACGGCACTTAAAACAGAATAAAATAAATTAGTAAATCTTCCTAAGAAGAGAATAGGTATAAAACTTAAAGAGAATGCATAGTCATGATACTGTATAGGATTAGATATTAATAATATTGAAACACCAGTCATTAAGATGGTGATATAATTTTGTGAAAAAGTCACAGTTCTCGTTTCGCTATATTGTATTCGATGGTATAGATAAAATGCTGCAATAGTTACAGATATATTGAATATAATTGCTTGTATCATTTAACACCATCCTTCATTTAGTAAGCCATATGATATTGTAATCTATTAGATTGCTTTTGTCACGATATAACAGGTTATTTTGTTAAAAAAGTTTCTTTTTTCACATGTTTGCTTATAAAGTTAGTTTATACGTAAAAATATTTGATTTCAAAAATGTGGTATACTATTGTTTTTATAGCATGTAGAATGAAATTTTGATATTCTAGAAGTAATGTTTTAATCAAATTCGGTGCAACTACAAAATGAAGGTGACTCAATGTTTACTTTACAACTAATATTACTAACTATGATTGTAAGTTTAATACTAACACCTTTAGTTATCGTTCTTTCTATTAAAATTGGTGCTGTTGATATGCCAAATGTTAGAAAAGTTCATACTAAACCCGTATCAGTATTAGGTGGCTCAGTCATTTTAATATCTTTTCTCATCGGTTTATGGTGGGGGAAACCAGTAGAACATGAAACAATTCCTATTATATTAGGTGCGATTGTTATCTATATTATAGGATTAGTAGATGATTTGTATGATATGAAACCACTTGTTAAATTAGCAGGTCAAATTGCTGTATCTTTAATCGTCGTTTTTAACCACGTCACATTAGATTTTATTACATTACCATTTGGTGTAGTAATTGAATTTGGAATCTTTAGTATTCCAATGACAATCTTCTGGGTTGTTGCAGTAATGAATGCAATCAACTTAATAGACGGTTTAGATGGCTTAGCTTCAGGCATATCATGTATCGCTTTAGTAACAATAGGATTTATCGCAATATTACAGCAGAACATCTTTATTATGATGATATGTAGTGTGTTAATAGGATCATTATTAGGATTCTTAGTATTTAACTCACATCCTGCTAAAATTTTCTTAGGTGACAGTGGGGCATTACTATTAGGTTATATAATCGGTGTGTTATCACTATTAGGTTTTAAGAACATTACATTAATATCGCTATTCTTCCCAATGGTTATACTAGCAGTACCATTTATCGATATGTTATTTGCAGTAATACGTAGACTACATAATCGTCAATCTATCGTTCAGGCAGATAAATCGCATTTACACCATAGATTATTAGATTTAGGCTATACACATAGGCAAACCGTCATATTAATTTATATGATTGCCATCTTATTCAGCATATCAAGTGTCATCCTTTATTTATCACCACCATACGGCGTATTAATGATGTTTATAATGATATTAATAACAATAGAATTAATAGTAGAATTTACAGGACTCGTAAATGCAAATTACAGACCAATATTAAACTTATTAACAAGAACAAAGTATAAAAAAGAACGCTAATGTCGATTAGCGTTCTTCTTCTTTATTATATGGAAATGGTAGTGCGATGATATCTTGTCTGTTTAATTCGTACTTACCTTGGTTGACTTCGTTTAGGAAATCAATAAATGGTTCTTCTTCTGATGCTATTACATGTATGGTGTATGTTACTTTGTCTGTATATGCAGTATCTACAAGTTGATAATCAGTTTGTTGTAACTCATGCTCGAAGCGTCCTGTTTGATCATAGTCTAATGTTACTTCGAATGGTATTGCATCTAATAAAATAATTCTGCCGACTTCTTTAATAACTTGGCTGACTGCACTTCCATATGCACGTATTAATCCACCTGCGCCTAATTTAATACCACCAAAATATCTTGTAACGACAACAACAACATTATGGAGTTGTTGTTTTTTTAATACTTCTAACATAGGCACGCCTGCTGTTCCTGATGGTTCACCATCATCATTTGCTTTTTGGATAAGCATTGTAGGACCGATAACATAGCTAGAACAATTATGTGTTGCATCATGATGTTCTTTTTTCTTTTGTTGTATGAATGCTTTCGCTTCTTCTTCAGTTTCTGCAGGATGAATGCTCGCGATAAATCTCGATTTATTAATGACAATTTCAGTTTCATGTGCTGATTTGATTGTAATTAGTCCTTCTGCCATGTTAATACTTCTCCCTTTACATCGTAATCTGTTACGATTATTATATACTATTGAAATTAGTCGGGAAAGGATTGTATGAATTGAAGAATAAATTATTGATGTTGTGCTTAGTGTTGTCTATCGTGTTAGCAGCTTGTGGATCCAAAGAAGAGGAGAAACAAACGACTGACGAAGCGGATGATAGTCAAGGTGTCCTATTAGATGACAAAGGAAATCCGAAAGATGCGATTCAAGTAAATAAAGATACTGAAAAAGCAGTCAAAGAAGCTATTGAAAAAAATAGAAAATCTTTAAATGATGGTGATGTAGAAGCTTACATTAAAACAATCGACACAGATTCAAAACAACTAGACGTTAAAGAGGAAGAAAAAGTGTTGAAAGATACACTTAAAAGTTATAAATTCGATAAAAAAATATCCAATATTAAGTTTTTAGAACAGAAAAAAGATCAAGTGGTTGTATTCTATAATGTGGAAACAACAGCTCATCCTAAGAATGGAAGTAAAGATGAGAAAAAAACATTTAACGAAGTTGTGACGCTTGTTAAAAAGGACGGCACATATAAATTTTCTAAAATGGCACAGGCAGCAATTTAGTTCATAAACTTCTTTTCAAATAACCAAGAATTAGATATGATGAGTATGGAAGAGAATCAAGGAGGATAATTTTATGAAGATTGCTGTTATAACAGATTCAACAGCATATTTAGATCAAGCATATATAGATAAATATAATATTAGAACAATGGCGCTAAATGTTATATTTAATGATGAAGTTTATAAAGAATTGTCAGAGATAAGTACAGAAGATTTCTATAAAAGAATGAGAAATGAAAAACAATTACCGACAACATCTCAACCAGCTATGGGTCAATATGTGGAATTACTTGAGAGTTTGAGAGACGAAGGATATACAGATGTGATTGCAGTTCACTTATCAAGTGGCATAAGTGGTACATATCAAACAGCTGTGACGTTAAACGATATGGTAGAAGGTATAAACGTACATGCATTTGATTCTGAAATCTCTTGTTCAGTACAAGGTTTCTATGCTTTAAAAGCAGCTCAACTTATCGAACAAGGTATGACAGTTATTGATAATATTCTAGAACAATTAGAGACTATGAAACAAACAACTAATGCATATTTTATAGTAGATGATTTAAATAACTTGAAAAAAGGTGGCCGCTTAAATAGTGCACAAGCATTAGTTGGCACGATGTTACAAGTGAAACCATTGTTACACTTCGTTGATACAAAAATTGTCCCTTACGATAGAGTGAGAACAAAGAAAAGAGCAATGAAACGTATTGAAGAACAATTAGCTAAAGAAGTTGAAGGTTATAAAAACTTATCTATTGTTATTATTGAAGGAAATGATAAAGAGACAGCACTTTCTTGGAAAGCGCAAGTTGAAGAACAATTCCCTGATGCACAAATTATAATGAGTTATTTTGGACCAGTAATTGGGACGCATTTAGGAGAAGGTTCATTAGGTTTAGGATTCACAACGACCGAATTAGATTTAAGTATATAATATAACTACATCACAAAAAGCCCAGGCTTTTTGTGCTTTTTTTATGGAGGTTAGTATGAAATTATACGGACGTATATGCCGAGATTTAAATGATATAACGACTGAAAAAGTTAAATATACTAAACCTGGCGTGTCTTTAGTTCAAGGTAAATATATTTGTAATCAGTGTGGAAACAAAGATCAAACATTGTTTTATCAATATTTTTGCCACCATTGCAAGCAAATTACAACCTATTGCAGATATTGTATTGCACTTGGTAAAGTTCAAAGTTGTAAAGACATTTATTTCATTGAGAGTTTGCAAGAAAAATCAGAATGTCGTTATCAATTGGATTTTGAATTAAGTAAACAGCAACAACTCGCATCCTCTAAAATTAAAGACGCTATTTTAAAGCAAGATCATTTATTACTCCATGCTGTGACAGGTGCAGATAAGACAGAAATGATATTTGAAGGTATATCGCAAGCCCGAAAAAACGGTATGAATGTTGCAGTTGTATCACCATGAGTAGATGTCGTGAAAGAAGTTTATTTAAGGCTGATAAACGCATTTAAAGATGAGCACATTGATTTAATGTATGAAGGACAATTCGCTCAGTTTAACAGTTCGTTTGTCGTATCGACTGTCCATCAACTTATACGCTATGACGGACATTTTAATGTGGTCATCGTTGATGAGGTAGATGCATTTCCGTTAGAAATGGATAATCAACTGATGCATACCATTCGAAAAGCTTCTTTAGAACAATCTAGTCATATTTATTTAACTGCTACACCTAACAAGCAACTTCTTTCTATATTTAATCACAATCAAATAATTAAACTCCCCGCAAGATATCACAAACATCCATTACCGATTCCGGAATTTCAATTTAATAACATTAAAGAAAATAAACTCAATCAGAAGTTACTTGCGTTTCTTAAATCCCAAATAGAACAAAATAGAAAGACATTTGTCTTCTTTCATAATATTCATTATATGGAACAAATATTTAAAGTATTTCAATGCTACTTTTCAAAAATTGAATATGTATCCAGTCATGATGAGATGAGGCATGAAAAGGTTACGCGTTTAAGAAATGATGAAATAGACATTATGTTTACGACGACAATATTAGAAAGAGGCGTTACGTTAGAAAAACTAGATGTCGTCATCGTGCACACAGAAAAGTTTACAAGTAGTGCCATCATTCAAATTGCAGGTCGTGTTGGTCGAAAATTATCTTGTCCGAGTGGCAAGGTGTTGTGTTATCACGAAGGTATCACACGAAATATGATACAGGCGAAGCGTGAAATTATTGAAATGAATGATTTAGCACGAGAGAAAGGATGGTTAATTTGAATAAGTGCATAATTTGTCAAAATCATATCAATGAAGTGATCGATTTGTTAAATCTTTTTTCAAGGCAATCTACAACATGTGAGCAATGTGCCAATCAATTAACATTTAATCATGAAGCAAGACGATGCGAAAAATGCTTAAAAATAATGTCTGAAGAAGAGGAGGATTGCTTAGATTGTCAGTGACTTTCAAATAAATATCCATTAATTAATCAACTATATACCTTGTATGACTATGATGGTCTTGTCAAAGCGCTCATACAACAATATAAGTTAAATGGGGATGTTGCACTCAATCAAGTATTTCAATTACCACCGAAATTATTTAAACATTATGATTATGTTATTCCGGCACCTATTCATCCTAATAAGTTAGAGCAGCGAACATTCGATCATGTAACAACGGTATTGGATAATCAAAAAATTAAATATATACAGATTTATGAAACTGAAGAAAGGCAAAAGCAATCAGAATTAACTAAATTAGAAAGGTCATCTCAACATAATCCATTTAAAATAAATAAGGACATAGACTTTGAAAATAAGAGAATATTACTCGTAGATGATATTTATACAACAGGGTTAACCATGCATCGCTTAGCGGAACTTTTATTTATTAGAAAAATCAGAAAAATAGATGCCTTAACATTTGCAAGAGCGGTAAATAATGATAAAATATAGGTAGGAAGAAACACAAGAGAAATTGAGCGTTAAAGGAGTCGGTGTTTTATGATCAGATTTGAAATTCATGGTGAAAACATCACAGTGACTGATCCGATAAGAAATTATATTGAGGACAAAGTAAGTAAACTAGAAAGATATTTTACTAATGTCCCAGAGGCGATAGCCCACGTTAAAATCAAAACTTATCAGGATTCTAGAAGTAAAATTGAAGTAACTATTCCGTTGAAAGATGTTACTTTAAGAGCTGAAGAAAGACATGAAGATTTATATGCTGGAATCGACTTAATAACTAACAAACTCGAAAGACAAGTACGTAAGTACAAAACTAAGGTTAATAGAAAGTATCGCGATAAAGGGCGAGATAAAGATGTCTTTGCAGTAAGTCCAGATTCAGCTGCACCTGAAGAAGTTGAAGAGAATGATAGCGATAATGAAATTGAAATCATTCGTTCTAAGCAATTTGCTTTGAAACCAATGGATTCTGAAGAAGCAGTATTACAAATGAACTTACTAGGACATGATTTTTACATCTTTACTGATGCAGAAACAGATGAAACAAGCATCGTTTATAAACGTAAAGATGGTAAATATGGATTAATTGAAACTTCAATACAATAAAAATCATTCACACGAACTGGTGCAGAATTTCTGCACCAGTTTCTTTGGGTATTGATAGCTTTTAATCTACAGAGGTGGTAATCTTAAATAGTGTAAAAAGAGATATAAACGTGATATGATATATTGTTGTAAGATTACTAGTTTTCTAGTTGAAGGAGAGAACAAAATGGGTTTTTTATCAAAAATAGCTGATGGTAACAAACGAGTTGTTAAATCACTCGGAAAATTAGCAGATCAAGTCATCAATTTAGAAGATGAAATTGCTAAATTAACAGACGCTCAATTAAGAGAGAAGACAGAACAATTCAAAAAAGAATTGTCAGAAATAGAAGATTATAAAAAGCAAGAAAAATATTTAGATAAAATACTACCTGAAGCATATGCAATCGTAAGAGAAGCATCTACTAGGGTATTTAATATGACACCATTTAAAGTACAAATAATGGGTGGTATTGCCATTCATCGTGGTGATATTTCAGAAATGAAAACTGGTGAAGGTAAAACATTAACAGCAACAATGCCAGTTTATTTAAATGCGCTAACAGGTAGAGGCGTTCATGTTGTTACAGTCAATGAATATTTATCAAGTTCACAAAGTGAAGAAATGGCGCAATTATATAATTTCTTAGGTTTATCAGTTGGACTTAATTTGAATTCAATGGATACGGATCAAAAGCGTGAAGCATATGCAGCAGATATCACGTATAGTACAAATAATGAACTTGGATTCGATTATTTAAGAGACAACATGGTTACGTATAAAAAAGACCGTGTTATGAGACCTCTTAACTTTGCCATCATTGATGAGGTTGACTCAATTTTAATTGATGAAGCGAGAACACCACTAATCATTTCAGGTGAAGCAGAAAAATCAACAACGTTATATACACAAGCTAACGTATTTGTAAAAATGCTTAAAGGTGAAGATGATTTTAGTTATGATGAAAAAACTAAAGCCATCACATTAACAGAACAAGGTATTGATAAAGCTGAACGCATGTTCAAAATTGATAACTTGTTTGACGTGAAACATGTTAACTTAATGCATCATATTAATATTGCATTAAAAGCAAATAGAACAATGTTTAAAGATAAAGATTATGTTGTTGAAGATGGCGAAATTATGATTGTCGACCAATTTACAGGTCGTACAATGCCAGGTCGAAGATTCTCTGACGGATTGCATCAAGCAATTGAAGCAAAAGAAGGTCTAGAGATTCAAAATGAATCTAAAACAATGGCATCTATTACGTTCCAAAACTTCTTTAGAATGTACAACAAATTATCAGGTATGACAGGTACAGCTAAGACGGAAGAAGAAGAGTTCAGAAATATTTATAATATGACTGTTACGCAAATTCCAACCAATAGACCGATACAACGTATAGACGAAGCGGATTTAATTTTTGCATCTCAAAAAGGTAAGTTTGATGCAGTTGTTAAAGATGTAATCGAGCTTCATAAGAAAGGTCAACCAGTTTTATTAGGTACAGTTGCGGTTGAAACAAGTGAATATATTTCACAACTATTAAAGAAAAAAGGCGTTAGACATAACGTATTAAACGCGAAAAACCACGAACGTGAAGCGGAAATTATTTTAAATGCAGGTCAAAAAGGTGCAGTAACCATTGCAACTAACATGGCAGGTCGTGGTACGGATATTAAACTTGGAGAAGGCGTTGTTGAACTTGGAGGTTTAGCTGTAATTGGTACAGAACGTCATGAATCAAGACGTATCGATGACCAATTAAGAGGACGTTCAGGTCGTCAAGGTGACGTTGGTCGAAGTAGATTCTACTTATCATTACAAGATGAATTGATGGTTCGTTTCGGATCAGAACGTATGCAATCTTTAATGGGTAAATTAGGTATGAATGATGATACGCCAATTGAGTCTAAAATGGTTTCTAGAGCAGTAGAATCTGCTCAAAAACGAGTTGAAGGTAATAACTTCGATGCACGTAAACGTTTATTAGAATACGATGATGTACTAAGAAAACAACGTGAAATCATTTACGGTGAGCGTAATGATATTATTGAAAAAGACGATGTACAAGACATTGTTAAAGATATGATTAAATCATCATTAGAGCGTGGCGTGAACTATCACTTCGCAACAAATGAAGAAGAAATTGATTTTGAAGCACTCGTTCAATATATTGAAGACTCATATGTACCACAAGGTGCAATTAAAGTTGACGATATTCGCGGTAGAGATTATGAAGATATCGTAGAAATTGTATTAGAAAAAATTAAAACACAATACAAAGCTCAACAAGAAGACTTTGGTGATCAAATGTCTGAATTTGAACGTATGATTGTGTTAAGAACAATAGACCGTAAATGGACTGATCACATTGATACAATGGATCAATTACGTACAGGTATCCACTTAAGATCTTATGGTCAAATCAATCCACTAAGAGAGTACCAAAATGAAGGTTTGGATTTATTTGAAACAATGTTGAATGAAATAGAAGATGAAGTAAGTAAATACATTCTTAAATCAACAATTGACCGTGGTGAACAAGTTGAACGTGAACAAGTTGAAATAGGTGAAGCTAAACATGTGAGTGCGAACGATGGTAAAGAAAAAGTTAAACCAAAACCTATCGTCAAAGATGAACAAGTTGGCCGAAACGATCCATGTCCATGTGGTAGTGGTAAGAAATATAAAAACTGTCATGGTCAAGCATAAAGGAGTAATTTTATGGAATTAACGGAAATTAGACAAACATTAAATAAAAATAATGAAAAATTAATGAATATCAGGGGGTCTCTTTGACTTAGAAAATAAAGAGACGAACATTCAAGAATACGAAGAAATGATGGTTGATCCATCATTCTGGGACGATCAGAATAAAGCACAAGACATCATTAACAAAAACAATGTATTAAAGTCTGTAGTCGGTGATTTTCATACATTAAATCAACAGATTGAAGATTTACTTACAACTGTTGAACTTTTACAAGAAGAATATGATGAAGATATGCATGAAATGCTTGAGCAAGATTTAAAAGCGTTACAAACAGACATCGATCAATTTGAATTGAAACTTCTACTTAATGGTGAACATGATGAAAATAACGCAATATTAGAATTGCATCCAGGTGCAGGTGGTACAGAATCTCAAGATTGGGGTTCAATGCTACTTAGAATGTATCAACGTTTTGCAGAACAAAAAGGATTCAAAGTGGAAACGTTAGATTATCAAGCTGGAGATGAAGCGGGCATTAAAAGTGTCACAATTCTTATCAAAGGTCATAATGCATATGGATATTTAAAAGCTGAAAAAGGTGTCCACAGATTAGTGCGTATTTCTCCATTCGATTCATCAGGAAGACGTCATACATCATTTGTATCTTGTGATGTAACACCTGAATTTAATAATGAAAAAATAGAAATAGAAGTTAATTCTGAAGACATTACAGTCGATACTTATAGAGCATCTGGTGCAGGTGGACAGCACGTCAACACGACTGATTCAGCTGTTCGTATTACACACCAACCAACTGGTATCGTCGTAACATGTCAAAATGAAAGATCACAAATTAAAAACAGAGAACAAGCTATGAAAATGTTAAAAGCGAAACTCTACCAAAAAGAACTTGAAGAACAAGCAGCAGCTCTAGATGAAATTAGAGGCGAACAAAAAGAAATTGGATGGGGTAGTCAAATACGTTCATACGTATTTCATCCATATGCTATGGTTAAAGATCATAGAACTAATGAAGAAACAGGTAATACAAACGCAGTTATGGATGGGGACTTAGATCCATTTATCGATGCATATTTAAGAAGTCAAATTAATGAAAAATAATTTAAAGCAAGAAGCTAGGATGATTTTAAATATCCTAGCTTCTTTTATGATAATTAAAATTGTGAATTATTGAACAAAATGATGTCAGACGCTGGTTTACATGGTAAAATATAGTTGATAATAAAATGAATGGAGTGTTATACATGAAAATCAAAATGGGCATGATTTCTGTAATAGCATTATCATCGTTAGTATTTGCAGGATGTGGACAATCAAGCGATGATAGCAGCAAAGAAGAATACAGTTCACAAGGGGAAAAAATCTTTAAAAACAATTCTTGCGTAGGATGTCATGGTAAAGATTTAGATGGTGCATCTGGACCATCACTTAAAAAAGTCGGTGCCAAAATGTCTGAGTCAGATATTGAAAAAATTATCAACGAAGGTAAGGGGAATATGCCGAGTCAAGTTGTAGATGAGAAAGAAGCAAAAGAAGTTGCTAAATGGCTAGCTAAACAAAAATAATCATTTATATTCAATTTGTATATAAATTGGAAATTTTAACGTTGGAAAACATATGTAATTTAATTGAATATTGATAAATAAAAAAGACGATGTTAATTGTGTGTAAATAATTAACATCTCTTTTAAAATGTCTACATGACAGTCTTTAGTAACATTTTTATCTATAAAATTATAGAATGTTAACGTTTATATTACAGATTTGTAACAATACAATATTGCGATAGATATTGTGCTATATTATTTCCAGTATTAATTGAGAAACATCATATAAATTTAAAATATAAACGTAAATACATACACTTCGGGAGGATATTTCATCATGAAGAAGACTTTCATTACATTAGCATCTGTTACAGCTTTAACAAGTTTAGCAAGTTCATCTGCTTATGCAGCTGATATTAAAGTTAAAGAAGGACAATCATTAGAGAATATTGCAGAAGAATATGGCACATCAGTATCTGAAATTAAATCATTAAATAATATCGACGTAGACGTTAAAGAAGGACAAACATTAAAAGTATTAGAAGATAACATCTATACAATTCAAGAGGGAGATACACTTAACAAAATAGCTGAAAAATTTGATGTTAATGTATCAGACTTAAAAGAATGGAACAATTTATCTTCAGATTTAATTTTAGTAGGTGATGAATTAAAAGTTGCAGCAGAAACTTCAGAACCAACTGCTGAACCTACTAGTTTGACAGTTAGTGCACCTGAATCTCCTGCTCAAGAAGATTCATTATTAAGATACGTATTTGAACAAACATCATATGGTAATGTATACAATAGTGAAGATTCAGTAGCTTATGTTGCACCGACATTTAACTACAGCCAATCAACACAATATACAGAACCAGTTTCATACAGCCGACCAAATTCTGGTGGTGGAAGTAACTTATACACTTCTGGACAATGTACTTACTATGCATTTAGTAAACGTCCAGATCTAGGTAATACTTGGGGTAATGCTAACAACTGGGCTAATGCAGCAGCTCAAGCTGGTTACACAGTAAACAACAGACCATCAGCTGGTTCAATTTTACAATCAACTGCTGGTGGATATGGACATGTAGCTTATGTAGATAAAGTGAATGCTGATGGTTCAATTCAAGTTTCTGAAATGAACTATCAAGGTGTTGGCGTTGTATCTTCACGTACAATTTCAGCATCAGCAGCTGGTTCATATAATTATATTCATTAGTTTTTATAGTAATTTAATAAATAAGCAAGTAGTTAATTCAGTTTAAGAATTTTAACTATTTGCTTTTTTTTATCATTATAGTTGATATAATAAACGTAAATGTTAGTGTAGAGGTTTGAAGACATGAAAAAAAGGTTAAAAATCATATTAGTTATACTTTTGTTATTGATTATTAGTATCAGTGTTTATAAAGTATTAGATATCAATAAGTTTCAAACGAACGAACAGTTTAAAGAGCAACAAGGGAAGCAATCGTTTCAAAACAGTCATCCAGCTACAGGCATGAATGTAAATAATGAAACTGTAAATGTTTTTTCAACTGAAAAATCAAAACAATTAAAAGAGGTAACATCTAAAAATGATATTACAGTTATTAATTTATTTGCCTCTTGGTGTGACCCTTGTAAACGAGAAATGCCTGAACTTGTAAAATATGCAAAGCACGAAGATAAAGGTGTCGAATTAGTTGGTTTAAATGTTAAAGATAAACGAAAGCCAGCTAAACAATTAATGGACGATGTAAATGTGAATTACGATGTTTACGTTGCGCAAGATGATTTTCTAGAAAAATATAAATCGTATAATATACCTACAACTTTGTTTGTAGATAAAAATGGCGAAATCAAAAAAGTGTATTTAGGTGAATTATCTGAAAAGACACTAAACAACTTAGTTACACAAGTTAAGGAGGAAATTTAATGGGGGTACATCAATATTTTAAAAGTTTGTCTGATTTAGAGAAATTAGTAAGATGTCCAGGTAAATTTAAGTATCAAGACCATAATGTCGCAGCACATTCCTTTAAAGTAACGAAAATAGCGCAATATTTAGCAACAGTAGAAGAACAAAATGGTCAAGAAATAGACTGGAAACTTGTATATGAAAAAGCTTTGAACCATGATTATCCTGAAATATTTACAGGTGACATTAAGACACCCGTGAAATATGCGTCTTATGAAATTAAAAAATTATTCTCTCAAGTTGAAGAAGAGATGATCGATAAATTTATAACAGAAGAATTCCCTGAGCAATATCAAGATATATATAGACATAGACTACAAGAGGGTAAAGATGATAGTATAGAAGGGCAAATATTAAGTGTTGCTGACAAAATTGATTTATTGTATGAATCTTTTGGTGAAATTCAAAAGAGAAATCCAGAACCTTTATTCTTCGAAATTTATGAAAGTTCATTGGAAACGATCATGCAATTTGATCATTTAGCTTCTGTACAAGATTTTATTCAACATATTATACCTGATATGTTACAAGAAAAATTTATACCACGTTCAGAGTTAAGAGAGATAACAATGACGATACTTGAGAAACGTGAAACAAAAAGGAGTTAGTGAATTGAATGATTTGGCCGATTCTAGCTTTGTTTCTTCCTTGTTTAATGGTTATTATTTTCACGCAAATTGCTCAAAATAAATGGATTGGATTACTTGTATCCAGCATTATAATTGGTGTTTCGGTTTATAAAGGCTTTTTTAACAATGAGCTTATCATGTTGTTAGATGTACTGAGTTTAGTGGCAGGCTTTTATATAGTTGATACACTTAAAATAGATAAAATTGAATCAAGATAGATAAGAGGAATAATCATTTAGATTTTTCCTCTTATTTGTATGTAAATTTAAAATTAACGAACAAATGTTTGGTCATTTTTACAAATTTTTGATAAAATAAATATATATATTACAGAAAATGAGGAGGTTCCTATGCAACATTTTCCTTTTAAAATACATTCTGACTATTCACCTCAAGGGGATCAGCCAGAAGCTATTAAATCTCTTGTAAATGGTATAAATGAAGGCAAGAGACATCAAACTTTACTAGGTGCAACAGGTACAGGTAAGACATTTACGATGAGTAATGTCATCAAAGAAGTCGGTAAACCTACATTGATTATTGCACATAATAAAACGTTGGCTGGACAGCTATATAGTGAGTTTAAAGAATTCTTTCCTGAGAATAGAGTAGAATACTTCGTTAGTTATTACGATTATTATCAACCTGAAGCATATGTACCTCAAACGGATACTTTTATTGAAAAAGATGCCTCTATAAATGATGAAATTGATAAACTTCGACATTCAGCTACTAGCGCATTGTTTGAACGAGATGATGTTATCGTTATTGCGAGTGTCAGCTGTATTTATGGTTTAGGTAATCCAGAAGAATATAAAGACTTAGTTGTAAGTACGCGTGTCGGTATGGAAATGGAACGTAATGAATTGTTAAGAAAGCTTGTCGATAACCAATATTCACGAAATGATATAGATTTTAGACGTGGTACATTTAGAGTTAGAGGAGATGTTGTAGAAATATTTCCAGCATCACGAGATGAATTATGTGTCAGAGTAGAGTTCTTTGGAGATGAAATCGATAGAATTAGAGAAGTGAATTACTTAACAGGTGAAGTTATTGCTGAAAGAGAACATTTTCTATTTTATCCCGCATCTCACTTCGTAACACGTGAAGAAAAAATGAAAGTTGCGATTGAGCGTATTGAGAAAGAACTTGAAGAACGATTGGCTGAACTTCGAAAAGAAAATAAACTTTTAGAAGCTCAACGACTTGAACAAAGAACGAATTATGATTTAGAAATGATGAGAGAAATGGGCTTTTGTTCAGGCATTGAGAACTACTCTGTACATTTAACGTTACGACCAAAAGGATCTACACCATATACATTATTAGATTACTTTGGTGATGATTGGTTAGTGATGATTGATGAATCTCACGTAACGCTTCCTCAAATTAGAGGTATGTATAATGGTGACCAAGCGAGAAAAAATGTCTTAGTAGAACACGGCTTTAGATTACCAAGTGCTTTAGACAATAGACCACTTAGATTTGAAGAGTTTGAAGAAAAAACGAAACAATTGGTTTATGTTTCAGCAACACCGGGACCATATGAAATTGAACATACTGATGAAATGGTCGAACAAATTATTCGTCCTACAGGTTTATTAGATCCAATTGTCGAAGTCAGACCAAGTGAAAATCAAATAGATGATTTAATGGCTGAAATTAATGAGAGAATAGAAAGAAATGAACGTGTATTAATTACAACATTAACTAAAAAAATGAGTGAAGATTTAACGACTTATTTAAAAGAAGCCGGCATTAAAGTGAATTATTTACACTCAGAAATAAAGACATTAGAAAGAATAGAGATCATTCGAGACTTAAGAATGGGTGTTTATGATGTATTAGTTGGGATTAACTTACTAAGAGAAGGTTTAGATATCCCAGAAGTTTCACTTGTGACGATTTTAGATGCAGATAAAGAAGGTTTCTTGAGATCAGAGCGTTCGTTGATTCAAACGATTGGTCGAGCTGCACGTAATGATAAAGGTAAAGTTATTATGTATGCTGATAAAATTACAGATTCTATGAGAACAGCATTAGATGAAACAAGTAGAAGACGTGCTACTCAAGAAGCGTACAACGAAGAACACAATATAACACCGCAAACAATTAACAAGAAAATACGTGATGTAATATCAGCAACTGTAGAAACGGATGAAGTAACCGAAAAAGATACTAAAAAAGCGCCTAAGAAACTTACGAAAAAAGAAAGAGAAAAGACAATCGAGCGCATAGAAAAAGAAATGAAAGATGCTGCGAAAGATTTAGACTTCGAGCGTGCATCTGAACTAAGAGATATATTATTTGAACTAAAAGCAGAAAGGTGACTGAGATGAAAAACAAATCCATCATCGTAAAAGGTGCAAGAGCACATAATTTAAAAGATATAGATATAGAAATACCTAAAGACCAACTTGTAGTTATGACTGGATTATCTGGTTCAGGAAAGTCGTCTTTAGCATTTGATACGATTTATGCAGAAGGTCAAAGAAGATATGTAGAATCATTAAGTGCCTATGCGAGACAATTTTTAGGGCAGATGGACAAACCAGATGTAGATTTAATTGATGGTCTTTCTCCAGCGATATCAATCGATCAAAAGACAACAAGTAAAAACCCAAGATCAACCGTTGCTACCGTAACTGAAATATATGATTATTTAAGACTATTATATGCAAGAGTTGGAAGACCAATATGTCCAAACCATGGTATTGAAATTAAATCACAAACGGTTCAACAAATGGTTGATCAAGTTATGGAATTAGAAGAAAGAACAAAAATACAAATTCTTTCACCAATCGTTTCAGGGCGTAAAGGTACACATAAGAAATTAATCGAAGACATTGCTAAAAAAGGCTATGCAAGATTAAAAGTAGATGGCGATATATTAGATGTTGATGATGTTCCAGATTTAAACAAAAATCAAAACCATTCTATTGATGTCGTGATTGATAGACTTGTTATTAAACCAGGTATTGAAGCAAGATTAGCTGATTCCTTACAAACAGCGCTAGAATTAGCTGACGGTAATGCAGTTGCTGATATTATTGATGGTGATGAAATTAAATTTTCTGAACACCATGCTTGTCCTATTTGTGGTTTCTCAGTAGACCAATTAGAACCTAGAATGTTCTCATTTAACAATCCGTTTGGTGCTTGTCCATCTTGTGATGGCTTAGGAAGTAAATTAACTGTAGATGTTGATTTAGTCGTGCCAGATAAGACTTTAAGTTTAAATGAAGGTGCCATTTTGCCATGGCAGCCAATCAGTTCTAATTATTATCCAACTTTATTAAAACAAGCTTGTGAACATTTTAAAATTGATATGGATAAACCATTTAACAAATTAACGAAAAAAGAAAAGAACATCGTCTTAAGAGGTCATGATGATGAAATAGAATTTAAATTTAATCAAGATTATGGCGTTAAAACAGAAAGAAAAAGAACGATGGCTTTTGAAGGTGTGCTAAATAATATTGAACGTCGTTACCATGATTCACCATCTGAATACGTCAGAGAAGTGATGCAAAAATACATGGTCGAAAAAACTTGTGAAACATGTGATGGCTATCGTTTAAATGAAAAAGTACTTTCAGTCAAAGTAGATGGCCAACATATCGGTGAAGTAGTTAGATATTCAATTTATAATGCAATTAAACATTTTGATAACCTAGATTTAGATGAAACGGAACGTAAAATTGCGAAGCTCATCTTAAAAGAAATACATGAAAGATTATCTTTCTTAAATAATGTAGGTTTAGAATATTTAACACTTAATAGAGCATCAGGTACTTTATCTGGTGGGGAAGCACAACGTATTAGACTGGCAACTCAAATTGGTTCTAGATTATCTGGTGTGTTATATGTGCTTGATGAGCCTTCAATCGGTTTACATCAAAGAGACAATGATCGCTTAATTGATACATTGAAATCAATGAGAGATATGGGTAATACATTAATTGTCGTTGAACATGATGAAGATACGATGAAAGCTGCCGATTATTTAATTGATATAGGTCCAAAAGCAGGTGTACATGGTGGTGAAGTAGTTGCAAGTGGAACACCTGAAGAAGTGATGGCAAATGAACAATCTTTAACAGGTAAATACTTAAGCGGTAAAGAAAAAGTGTTTGTACCATCTAAACGAAGAAAAGTTACAAAACGTAAAATATCTGTTAAAGGTGCGACAAGTAATAACTTGAAAAATGTCGATGTAGACTTCCCGTTATCAGTTATGACGTGTGTAACAGGTGTTTCAGGTTCTGGTAAAAGTTCATTAGTTAATGAAGTGTTGTACAAAGGTTTACAAAAACAATTGTATAATACGAAAACAAAACCAGGTGAACATAAATCTATAAAAGGTGTAAATGAAATTGAAAAAATCATAGATATTGACCAATCACCAATTGGTAGAACACCACGTTCAAACCCTGCAACTTATACAGGTGTATTTGATGACATTAGAGATGTATTTAGCCAAACTAATGAGGCAAAAGTGAGAGGTTATCAAAAAGGAAGATTTAGTTTTAATGTTAAAGGTGGCCGTTGTGAAGCTTGTAAAGGTGACGGTATCATTAAAATTGAAATGCATTTCTTACCAGATGTATACGTACCATGTGAAGTTTGTGATGGAAAACGTTATAATAGAGAAACATTAGAAGTAACTTATAAAGGAAAAAGTATTTCTGATGTATTAGAAATGACAGTAGAAGATGCTTATCACTTTTTCGAAAGTTTACCTAAGATAAATAGAAAATTAAAAACAATAGTAGATGTTGGTTTAGGATATGTTAAGCTAGGTCAACCCGCAACAACTTTATCAGGCGGTGAAGCACAACGTGTGAAACTTGCTTCTGAACTTCATAGACGATCTAATGGTAAGTCATTATATATACTTGATGAACCAACAACAGGTTTACACGTAGATGATATTAAACGTTTATTAAGTGTGTTAAATAGACTCGTAGAAAATGGCGACTCTGTCATCATTATTGAACATAATTTAGATGTCATTAAAACTGCAGACTATATTATAGATTTAGGTCCAGAAGGTGGAGATGGTGGCGGTGAAATTATTGCTACTGGAACACCAGAAGACATTGTAGAAGTAGAAGCATCTTACACTGGTAAATACTTAAAACCAATTTTAGAACGAGATCGATCATAAACCAGGAGGGGTTATTTATGAACGAAGTACAATTAAAAATTTTAGACCTTATTGAAGATGGGAAAATTACTGTTGATGAAGCGGTGAAATTACTTGATGCAACATCTCATAATCAAAAATCATCATCACCATTTGATAAGAAATCTAAAGAAAATGTTGAAAATTTATTTGAAGACTTATTAGATAAATTTAAGACAACTGCCAAATCAGGTAAAACTGAATTTGAAAAGCAGTTTAAAGATAATGAAGGAACAGGTCAAGATCCTATTCAACAATTAGATGAATCTTTAAGAAATATCATTAGAAATTTCAACAAAAATAACGATATTTAATTTTAAGCCCTGGAAACAATAAAACGTTTCTAGGGTTTTTATATTTGCAGAAACTGTTGTAATATTGATAATGATTGCAGTTAAGGTTAAAGTTCATTAGAATTAACATATATTAACCTAGAGGTGAACCCTATGATATCAAGTAGTAAATTAATAGAGCAATTTAATTTGGAAGTTATTGCCGGGAAAAATGGCTTACATCGTAAAATAACAGAAACGGATATATCACGTCCTGGTCTAGAAATGGCTGGGTATTTTTCACATTATTCTTCAGATAGAATTCAAGTATTAGGCACAACTGAGTTGTCATTTTATAATTTGTTGCCTGATGAAGAGAAAAAAGGTAGAATGGCTAAATTATGTAGACCTGAAACACCAGCTATTATTATCACACGAGGTCTAGATGCACCAGAAGAACTCGTTCAAAGTTGCAATGAAAATAATACACCACTTTTAAAAAGTGAGTCTTCAACGACTAAATTGATGGGGCAAGTAACCGGATATTTAGAGCGTGAACTAGCACCTGAAACATCATTGCATGGTGTTCTCGTCGATGTTTATGGCGTAGGTGTATTAATTACAGGTGATAGTGGTGTCGGTAAAAGTGAAACGGCATTAGAACTTGTTAAGCGCGGTCACAGACTTGTTGCCGATGATAATGTTGAAATTAAAGAAATTAATAAAAACGAATTAATCGGTAAAGCACCGAAAATCATTGAACATTTACTTGAAATACGAGGTCTTGGTATTATCAACGTTATGACTTTATTTGGTGCGGGATCTATCTTGATGGAGAAAAGAATCAAATTAAACATCAATTTAGAAACATGGAACAAAGAAAAAATATATGACAGAGTCGGATTGAATGAAGAAACTTTAAAAATCTTAGATTCAAAAATAACTAAAAAGACGATTCCTGTTAGACCGGGTAGAAACTTAGCAGTTATCATTGAAGTTGCTGCAATGAACTATCGATTAAACAACATGGGAATTAATACTGCTGAAGAGTTTAATAATCGTCTTAATGCAGAAATTTTGAAAAATGCACGTAAGGAGAATGAATAATGGAAGTGTTAGGCATTGATCCCGTAGCGATACAATTAGGGCCGCTAGCAATACGATGGTACGGTATTATCATTGCTTCTGGTATATTAATTGGATATCTTATCGCACAAAGAACTGCTAAAAAAGTTGGAATAAAAGAAGAATCACTTATTGATTTAATTATATGGTGTGTCGTAATGGCAATTATCTGTGCACGTATTTATTACGTAGCTTTTGAATGGGATTATTACAGTCAACATTTAGCAGAAATACCTCTTATTATGAATGGTGGTATAGCTATTCATGGTGGATTGATTGGTGCCTTTTTAACAGGGTTCATCATATGTCGTAAAAAGAATTTGTCATTCTTCCAAATGGTTGATATTGTCGCGCCAAGCATCATTTTGGCACAAGCGATTGGTAGATGGGGTAACTTTATGAATCAAGAAGCGCACGGTGGACCTGTTTCACGTAGTTTTCTTGAAAATTTACATATACCTGAATTTATCATTAACCATATGCAAATAGACGGTATTTATTATCAACCAACATTTTTATATGAATCAATTTGGAATATAATTGGGTTTATCATTTTATTACTCATTAGACCTCAATTGAAAATTGGTGAGACATTCTTTGCTTATTTAATTTATTATTCAATTGGTAGATTCTATATAGAAGGTTTAAGAACGGATAGCTTGATGCTTACTGAACATTTAAGAATTGCTCAAGTTATATCGATTGTGATTATTGTTGTTTCTATTATTTGTATTATTTATAGAAGAGTACGTTATAATCCGAAAAAATTCAGAGATGTTAAAGGTTATTATCATAACTAATGTGAAAGAAGTGTTTACGTGAGAGCATTAAAGACTAAAAAAGTAGATGGTGCGAATCCATTATGGAAAATGTATGAAACAGTACGTTTTATAAAAGTGTTTAAAAATGTTATTATCATTGAAATTAGTAGATATTTACCGAGTGTTAAATGGAAACATTTTCTATACAGAAAAGGGCTTAAGATGAAAGTTGGTCAAAAGACTGCTTTCGCATTTAAAGCAACGCCTGATATTATGTATCCTGAACTTATCACTATCGGTAAAAACTGTGTAATAGGATATAATGCAACCATTCTATGTCATGAATATTTAGTCGAAGAATATAGAATTGGCCGTGTAAACATTGGAGATAATGTCTTAGTTGGTGCAAATGCCACTATACTTGCAGGCGTGAGTATAGGTGATAATGCTGTTATAGCAAGTGGTACAATTGTGACGAAAGATGTACCTAATGATATGATGGCATATGGCAATCCTATGGAACTTAAAAAAAGGCGGTGAGTCAGTCGTTGGGAGAAAATTCAAATGTCATACACGTAAAGTTTGATAAAGACTTCTATTATCATAAAGCAATGGAAAAAATGAGAGAACAAGATTTCGGATATGCCGAGTCTTTATTTAAAAAAGCGCTTGAACTATCACCTAATGATTTTGTGATTATACCGCCTTATGCTGAATGTCTTGTAGAGCTAAATAAAAATACTCAAGCAGAAGAAATGATGTTCGATCAAATTGTGAAAGAAAATTTTGTGACAGATTATTATTTTTATTTAAGTCAAATGTATATAAAGACGAATGAACCTAATAAAGCATTTTTATTTGGGTTAAGATATGTAACTGAAGAGGACGACCAAGATTATTTTGAAGAAATGATTCAAATGTTTGAAGTGAAGTATGATGATCAAACAATTGTGGAAGAAGAAGCGGAAAGATTTGTGATTCAACATATTTTCCAATACTTATTTTCAAATGGTAGGTTACAAGAAGCGAATGAATATATTGATAGACAACGTGCTAAATTGCAAGAAGATAAGCATATTATGAATTTAAAAGCGATGTCTATGTTATACAATAGTCAATATGACGAAGCGGAGATATTATTACAAACGATATTGGAAGATAATCCTTCTGATATTTACGCTTTATGTCATATGACATTGTTGCTTTACAACACACAACAGGTGGAACGTTATGAGCAATATCTGAATCAATTAAGTAAATTACATCCTATTAATGATGAAGAATCTTTTAAATTGGGTGTTGTTCTAAGCTATTTAGGAAAGCATAAACCTTCTAATCAATTATTAGTGCCTCTTCTAAAAAAAGCACAAGCTGCTACGCCACAATTACACCACGCCTTAAGTTACAACTTCTATCATTTAGGATATTTAGATGAAGCGAAAAGACATTGGCAAAGATTTGAAGATAGTGTACAATATCATAGTCAATTGCCACCTTGGAAAATTGACGAACTGAAAGATATGTTAGACCGTCATGTATTACCTTTATTAAAAGACGAAGACTATCGATATAGATTATATGGCATCTTTTTATTAGGGCATATGAAACATAGAGAACTCGTTATGTCTCATGAAATATGGGAAGTTCTAGAAAGTTTACCAGACTATGAAAGGTTATATATAACGTATACTTTTCAAGATTTACATTTAAACAAGTTAGGCTTTATTGATAAAGGTATGAAGCTTATCGAACAATCTATATATCAAAAATATGGAAAAGAGATTTTTGTATCATGGATTGAACATGCAGAAATGCTCATTGCAGATAATGAATCGATTGAACAAGTTGAACATTATGTTGCAGCATCAATTTATATTTATTTAAAGATGTTAAATAAAAAAATAACTAAAAAAGAGATTAAAGATACATTTCATATTACGACGTATCGCTTGAATAAAGCGATCAATGCTATTTTGAGCATATAGTTATGAATAGTAATGATTATGATGTACAATTCTACTGAATTAATAAGAGGAGGCAGTTTATAAATGACTACACAAGTAGATTATGATGTAATTATAGTTGGGGCAGGACCAGCAGGAATGACTGCTGCAGTGTATGCTTCAAGAGCAAATTTATCAACTGTAATGATAGAACGAGGTATGCCAGGTGGACAAATGGCAAACACTGAAGATGTAGAGAACTTCCCTGGCTTTGATTTAATAACAGGTCCAGACTTATCAACTAAAATGTTTACACATGCACAAAAATTTGGTGCTAAATATGAATATGGTGACATTAAAGAAATAGAAGATAAAGGTTCTTATAAAGTTGTAAATATGGGTGACAAAACATTAACAGCTCGTGCAATTATCATTGCAACTGGTGCAGAATACAAAAAAATAGGTGTACCAGGTGAACAAGAATTAGGTGGACGCGGTGTAAGTTACTGTGCAGTATGTGACGGTGCATTCTTTAAAGGGAAAAACTTATACGTAATCGGCGGCGGAGATTCAGCTGTCGAAGAAGGTATTTTCTTAACTAAATTTGCAGACAAAGTTACAATTGTTCACAGAAGAGACGAATTAAGAGCTCAAAAAATCATTCAAGACCGTGCATTTAAAAATGAAAAAATTGATTTCATTTGGAACACAACATTAAAAACAATTAATGAAAAAGATGGTAAAGTAGGATCAGTAACATTAGTTTCAACTGAAGACGGATCAGAGTCAGAACACCAAGCTGATGGTGTATTCATCTATATCGGTATGAAACCATTAACTAAACCATTTGAATCATTAGGCATTTTAAATGAAAATGGCTATATCGAAACAAATGATGAAATGGAAACTAAAGTACCAGGTGTATATGCAGCAGGCGATGTTCGTGAAAAAACATTACGTCAAATCGTTACAGCAACAGGTGATGGAAGTATCGCAGCACAAAATGCACAAGCATATATCGAATCATTAGAAGACGAAGAACAATTAATATAATTTGAGTAGTGAAGAGGCGAGGACACATGTCCCGCCTCTTTTTTATGTGGAAGTAGGGTGCGGAATGTGATTATCGGTAGGGCAGGATGTGGGGAAATATGGACCGATAAAAATAATTACCGGTCCAGAAATGTGGAATATGGACCGATACGGAAAATTACCGGTCCAGAAACGAGAAATATGGACCGATAAAAATAAATACCGGTCCAGAAACGAGAAATACGGACCGATAAAATAAATTAGCGACCCGAAAACGGGATTTCAAGTCCGATAAAATAAAATAGCGACCCGAAAACGAGATTTTCAGTCCGATAAATAAAATTACCGACCTGAAAACGAAACGTCAATATAATCTACGCTATTTCATAAGTGATTACTACCTTTATATTACGGGAAAGATACACTTGTATTAGCCATTTATTTAATGTTTTTTGTGGTGTAATCATGTAAGATAAAAGTATACATGATTGTTAAAGGAGAACTGTTATGCAACCTATCGACAAAACTAATGTAAAAAATGAACTTCTTGTAGTGACAGGAATGTCCGGTGCAGGTAAATCAGTCGCGCTACAAGCTCTAGAAGATTTAGGATACTTTTGTGTTGATAATTTACCACCTATATTATTGCAAAAATTTGTTGATTTAATGGATCAAGGCAATCCTTCTTTATCAAAAGTTGCAATTGGTATCGATTTAAGAGGTAAGGATTTCTTTGGTAATTTAAGAGATGAATTAGATTATATACAAAGTGAGAAAAAAGTATTAGTAGATATTTTATTTTTAGAAGCGAGCGATAAAAAATTAATTTCTAGATATAAAGAAACTAGAAGAACGCATCCTTTAAGTGAGGAAGGTAGTTTATTATCTGCAATTGAAAGAGAAAGATCTTTATTAAGTGATATTAAAGGTATCAGTAACTTTGTGATTGATACGACTGAAAAAAAACCTAAAGAATTGAAACAAGAACTTGTAGAAGCATTTGAAGAAGATCCATCTACAACATTTCAAGTAAGAGTGATGAGCTTTGGATTCAAACATGGTATGCCTATTGATGCAGATATAGTCTTTGATGTACGATTTTTGCCAAATCCATATTATGTTGAAGAGTTAAGACCTATGACTGGTCTCGACGATGAAGTTTATCAATATGTTATGAAATGGAAAGAGACGAATACATTTTATAAAAAGTTTAGTGATCTGTTAATGTTTATGTTGCCAGGTTATAAGAAAGAAGGGAAATCCCAATTGACGATTGCAATCGGTTGTACAGGTGGTCAACATAGATCTGTTGCACTTGCAAAACGTTTAGGTGAAGATATTAAAGAGAACTTTGACTATGTTGTGTATACATCACATCGCGATGCACATATTGAAAGTAAGCCAAGAACATGAAAAGATTAAAAGTCGTCTTAATTGGCGGAGGAACCGGCCTTTCTGTATTAGCAAGAGGGTTAAAGGAATATCCAATAGATATTACAGCCATCGTAACTGTAGCAGATGATGGTGGTAGTACTGGTAAAATTCGTGATGTGATGGATATACCTGCTCCTGGCGATATCAGAAACGTATTAGCAGCACTTAGTGACACAGAACCAATGCTTGAAAAGTTATTCCAATATCGTTTTGAAGAAGAAGAACTTGGCAGTCATTCAATTGGAAATTTATTGTTAGCTGCCATGACAAATATTACGGATGATTTTGGACATGCTGTAAAAGAATTAAGTAAATTGTTGAATATTAAAGGGCAAGTCATTCCATCAACAACGAGAAGTGTTGTACTGAATGCAGTTATGTCAGATGGTGAAATCATTGTCGGAGAATCTAAAATTCCTAAGACAGATAAGAAAATTGAAAAAGTATTTTTAACGCCTCAAGATATTGAACCGATGAAAGAAGCAATAGATGCGATTGAAGAAGCAGATTTAATCGTTATGGGACCAGGTTCTTTATATACAAGTATAATGCCTAATTTAATTTTGAATAAAGTTAAAGATGCAATAGTTAATACTGAAGCGGAAAGATTATATGTATGTAACCTCATGACTCAAAAAGGTGAAACAACAGGTTATTCAGTAAGTGACCATGTTAAAGCTATTCATGACCATGTAGGTGCATCATTCATTGACTTTGTTATATGTCAAAATGAGCGTTTCAACAAAGATATCTTATTAAGATATGAACAAGAAGAGGCTAAACAAGTTGAATTTGATGGTGAGAAATTGAAAGAAATGGGTGTACAATGTATTCATGATAATGAATTAGTAAGTATTACACCTCATCAATACATTAGACATAACAATAAAGTATTGGCACAACTCATTTATGAAATCGCCTTGAGAGAAATCAGTACAATTCAATATAAGAAAGATAAATAATCGTTTCAGCTAAAGAAAACAGACAAACGAAAAAATGATATTTAATGAAGCAATTGAGACACTTATTCATGTCCAATTTGCTTCATTTTTTTATGGAAATCGAGTAATATAAATGTAAGGGTTTTCAATTTGGGGTGATGGGTCATGAAAAGTGTTCAAATATTAATGGTGATAATAGGTTGTATATTTTTACTCATAGGTTTAATAGCAAATCAGCAGATTGGTATTACATTTTTAATCATTGGTTTGGCGATGATTTTATTTGGCGTTATTAAAGAACCTTCAAGTAAAACATAAAAAGTTCAAGTTTAAAAACTTGATACGCCCGGCTATTCCATGTAATATGAAATAGATACAAAACGTATGATATGTCTTTTGGCATATCATTATTTTTATGTGCGTATAAACTAAGAAAGGATGATCTGCTGTGAGCTTTGCTTCAGAAATGAAAAATGAATTAACAAGAATTGAAGTAGATGATTGTTGCGCCAAGGCAGAACTTTCAGCTTTGATTAGAATGAATGGTAATTTAAGTATATCTAATCAGCAATTTGTTATAAATGTACAAACTGAAAATGCAGCGATAGCACGTCGAATATTTTCATTAATAAAAAAATGCTTCGGTGTTGAAGTTGAATTATTAGTGAGAAAGAAAATGAAACTTAAGAAAAATAATATATATATTAGTCGAATAAAAGTAAAAGCTAAAGAAATATTAGATGAGCTTGGTATTTTACAAGATGGCATGTTTAAACATGAAATTGATAAAGATATTTTACAAAAAGATTGTTGTAAAAGAAGTTATTTAAGAGGAGCATTTCTAGCAGGGGGTTCTGTTAATAACCCAGAGACTTCTTCTTATCATCTTGAAATCTTTTCATTATACGAAGAACATTCAGCAGATTTAACCGCACTTATGAATCAATATGATTTAAATGCTAAATTATTAGAGCGTAAAAAAGGGTTTATCAGTTATTTAAAAGAAGCTGAAAAGATTTCTGATTTCCTAAGTTTGATTGGTGGCTATCAAGCATTACTTAAGTTTGAAGATGTAAGAATTATTCGAGATATGAGAAACTCAGTAAATCGATTAGTCAATTGTGAGACGGCCAACTTGAACAAAACAGTGAGCGCCGCCATGAAACAAGTTGAGAGCATTCAGCTCATCGATAAAGAAATTGGTATCGATAACTTGCCAGATCGTTTAAGAGAAGTTGCAAGACTTAGAATTGATAATCAAGATGTTTCAATTAAAGAATTAGGCGAAATGGTAAGCACAGGTAAAATTTCTAAATCAGGTATTAATCATAGATTACGTAAATTAAATGAAATGGCTGAAAAAATTAGAAACGGCGATACAATTCAACAATAAAAAAAGCACCTGGGACAATTCGTGTCTCAGGTGCTTCTATTTTTATAATTTATTTAATATCTTCTGGATGCATAACATCGTCGATTAAACCGTATTCTTTAGCTTCTTCAGCTGTTAAGAAGTTATCACGATCAGTGTCTTTTTCAATTTTTTCAATTGGTTGTCCAGTTCTTTCAGATAAAATTTTATTTAATTTCTCACGTGTACGTAAAATATGACGAGCTGCAATTTCAATTTCAGTAGCTTGTCCTTGTGCACCGCCAAGTGGTTGGTGAATCATAACTTCACTATTTGGTAATGCATAACGTTTACCTTTAGCACCAGCTGCTAGTAGGAATGAACCCATAGATGCTGCCATACCGATACAAATAGTTTGAACATCAGGTTTGATGTGTTGGATTGTATCGTAAATCGCAAATCCTGCTGTTACACTACCGCCTGGAGAGTTGATATATAAGTAAATATCTTTCTCAGAATCTTGAGCTTGTAAGAATAGTAATTGTGAAACGATTGAGTTAGCTACATTGTCATCGATAGCTGACCCTAACATAATAATGCGGTCTTTCAATAAACGTGAATAAATATCATAAGCGCGTTCTCCGCGATTTGTTGTTTCAATAACTGTTGGTATTAAATTCATCAGTTAATCCTCCTTTGAATATCTTAATGACCATATCATACACTACAAAGTCAAATATGGTCAAAAAATATGACCTACTGATGAATATTATAACTTAAATAGCTGATTTATACACTGGGAATTTGTGATATGAGTTGTCAATGTTAGCATAAATGATATAATAGTTTCCGTAATCAACGAGCTGTGTGCAGTGAATTTGTGTGACTTCTATATTAAAATAGTCACATCGTTTTCTGATGAAATACTCCCTTTGAGTTGTATTCATTTTGCTTCACTCCTTAATAGTTGATAATTCTATTATATCGACAATATATTAAGTAGATATAAAGTGTTTATTAAGACTTATCTCTCCGTAGTGTAACGGATAACACGCAAGATTCCGGTTCTTGAAATGGGCGTTCGATTCGTCTCGGGGAGGCTTACTTTGTAAAGGATGATTTGGATGACAATTAAATTTTATGTTGGAACAAATTGTGGTTTATGTGAAGATGCTAAGATTCAAATTGAATTTTTTAAAGAATCGTACGATCATGAAATAAAAATAGATACTATTAATATTGAAGAAGATGATACATTACTTGAAAAATATATGTTAAGAATTCCTGTTGTTGAATATGATGGACAAGTTCTACAAGAAGGAAATATTGATTTCATCACATTGACAGAGGCTTATAATCAATTGAAATAATAGGAAACGCTTTTAACTTGCATTCTATATATAAGGGGTGTATTATAAAACTGTAAACAGATATTATTTTTTTGACCCGCATGGGACGAAAAACGTCTAACCCAGGTTAGATATTGCCCATCTGTTAATCTTTGAGGAGGCGACTTGTTTATGGAAGATTTACTAAAAGTACAACATAGACTAGTTCCTGATTTGATTGACAAGATGTATCGACGCTTTAATATTTTATCGACAATCGAGAAGAAGCAGCCTATAGGTCGAAGAACGTTGAGTGATGTTATGAATGTCACTGAACGGGTATTGAGAACTGAGATAGAAATTTTAAAACAACAAGATTTAATCAGCGTTCGGTCAACTGGTATGAAATTGACTGAAACAGGCGAGCAAACGCTTGATTCTTTGTCGCATTATTTAACACTTTATTCTAGTTTTAATCATATTGAAGAAGAAATTTTTAATCGATATGGTGTGAAAGCTCATATAGTGAGAGGTAATTCGGATTTAGATGAGATGGTTAAAGCAGAAATGGGTAATGTTACTGCTGAATTACTAGAACAGTCATTATACGATCATGCTTCAGTATCAGTAACTGGTGGTTCAACAATGGCAAGAGTGAGTGAGTCATTACATCCATTAGATAAAGACATTTTGTTCACGCCAGCGCGTGGTGGTTTGGGTGAAAACGTTGTGTTTCAGGCGAATACAATTTGCGCAAGTATGGCAAATCGTACAGGTGGGTCATATAAAGTCTTGTATGTTCCAGACCAAGTGAGTGAAAGTTCATACGAAACTTTGCTGAAAGAACCTGCAGTTATTGAGGTGCTAGATGCAATACGTCGTTCAGATTTTATTATTCACGGTATTGGTGATGCGCTGAAGATGGCGGAAAGAAGGAAGACTTCTGAAGAAGTATTAAGCCAATTGAAACATCATCATGCTGTCGGAGAAGCTTTTGGTTATTATTTCAATGACAAAGGTGAGGTCGTGCATCGTGTTAAGACAATCGGTTTGCAACTAGAAGACTTAACAACAAAGACAAACATTTTTGCAGTAGCAGGTGGGACATCTAAAGCAGAAGCGATAAAAGCTTATCTTGAGATTGCGCCAAAGAATACAATTCTTATCACCGACGAAGGTGCTGCAAAAGCAATAATCAATTTGGAATAAAAGGTTATTTAACCTTTTTGAATAAAAAATAAAAAGGAGGCCATCATAATGGCAACTAAAGTAGCAATTAATGGTTTTGGTAGAATAGGTCGTTTAGCATTTAGAAGATTACAAGAAGTTGAAAATATCGAAGTAGTAGCAATCAACGATTTAACAGATGACGCAATGTTAGCTCATTTATTAAAATATGATTCAACACAAGGTCGTTTCAAAGACGAAGTAGAAGTTATCGAAGGCGGATTCCGTGTAAACGGTAGAGAAATCAAAACTTTCGAAAACCCTAACCCTAAAGAATTACCATGGGGCGATTTAGATATCGATGTAGTATTAGAATGTACTGGTTTCTTCGCTGACAAAGACAAAGCTTCAGCTCACATCGAAGCAGGTGCTAAAAAAGTATTAATTTCAGCTCCAGCATCAGGTGACTTAAAAACTATCGTTTATAACGTTAACCATGACGAATTAGACGGATCTGAAGAAATCGTTTCAGGTGCATCTTGTACAACTAACTGTTTAGCTCCAATGGCTAAAGTATTAAATGATGAATTCGGTATCGTTGAAGGTTTAATGATGACTATTCACGCTTACACTGGTGACCAAAATACTTTAGATGCTCCACATGCTAAAGGTGACTTCCGTCGTGCTCGTGCAGCTGCTCAAAACATCGTACCTAACTCAACTGGTGCTGCTAAAGCAATCGGTTTAGTAATTCCAGAATTAAAAGGTAAATTAGATGGATCAGCTCAACGTGTTCCAGTAGCAACTGGTTCAGTAACAGAATTAACAGCTGTATTAGACAAAGAAGTTTCAGTTGAAGAAATCAATGCAGCAATGAAAAATGCTACAAATGATTCATTCGGTTACACTGAAGACGAAATCGTATCTTCTGATATCATTGGTATCACTTACGGTTCATTATTCGATGCAACTCAAACTCGTGTTATGACAGTTGGAGATCGTCAATTAGTTAAAACTGTATCTTGGTATGACAATGAAATGTCTTACACTTCACAATTAGTTCGTACTTTAGAATATTTAGCAGCTCAAGCTAACAAATAATTTAAATAATTGAACTAAATAGGTTATGCTTATGAGTAAGCGGGGAGCACAACGCTTCTCCGCTTATTTTTAATCGTAAAGTATTTTCTATTATCTAGAGGAGGAAGACAAGTCATGGCAAAGAAGAATGTTAAAGACGTAGAATTAAAAGGTAAAAAAGTACTTGTAAGAGCAGATTTTAATGTACCAATGAAAGATGGTGCAATTACAAACGATAACAGAATCGTTCAAGCGCTTCCTACAATAAAATACATTATCGAACAAGGCGGTAAAGTTATTTTATTCTCACATTTAGGTAAAGTGAAAACTGAAGAAGATAAACAAGGATTGTCACTTAAACCAGTTGCTGAACGCTTAAGTGAATTATTAAATAAAGAAGTAACATTCGTACCAGAAACTCGTGGTGAAGCGTTAGAAAGCGCAATCGACGGATTATCTGAAGGCGATGTATTAGTATTTGAAAATACACGTTTCGAAGATGTTGATGGTAAAAAAGAATCTAAAAATGATCCTGAATTAGGTAAATACTGGGCTTCATTAGGTGATGTATTTATCAATGATGCATTCGGTACAGCTCACCGTGAACATGCGTCTAACGTAGGTATTGCATCTAATATTGAAACAGCATCAGGTTTCTTAATGGATAAAGAAATTAAATTTATCGGCGGCGTTGTAAGTGAACCTGAACGTCCTTTAGTAGCAATTTTAGGTGGCGCGAAAGTGTCTGATAAAATTGGTGTTATCGAAAACTTATTAACAATTGCTGATAAAGTTATCATCGGTGGAGGAATGGCATATACATTCTTCAAAGCACAAGGTAAAGAAATCGGCTTATCACTTCTTGAAGAAGACAAAGTAGATTTTGCTAAAGATTTACTTGAACGTGCTGGCGATAAAATTATTTTACCGGTTGATTGTAAAGTAGCTAAAGAATTTTCAAATGATGCTGAAATTACAGTTGTTTCTGCTGATGAAATTCCTACTGATCAAGAAGCAATGGATATCGGTCCTAAATCAGTTGAAGTATTTAGTGAAGCTCTACAAGGTTCAAATACAGTTGTTTGGAATGGTCCAATGGGCGTATTCGAATTTAGTAACTTTGCACAAGGTACAATTGGCGTATGTAAAGCAATCGCTAACTTAAAAGATGCTACAACAATTATCGGTGGTGGAGATTCAGCTGCAGCAGCGATGGACTTAGGATTTGCTGATGATTTCACACACATTTCTACAGGTGGCGGAGCTTCTCTAGAATATCTAGAAGGTAAAGCATTACCAGGTATCGAAGCAATTTCTGAAAAATAATCATAAAAGGAGTTTATATATCATGAGAAAACCAATTATCGCAGGTAACTGGAAAATGAATAAAACAGTTCAAGAAGCAAAAGACTTTGTTAATGAACTTCCAGCATTACCAGATACTAATGAGGTAGATTCAGTAATTTGTGCACCAACTTTACAATTAGATGCACTTGTTAACTTAACTAAAGAAGGCGTAGCACAAGGCTTACAAATTGGTGCGCAAAATGCATACTTTGAAGATAATGGTGCTTTCACTGGTGAAACATCTCCAGCAGCACTTGAAGATTTAGGTGTTAAGTATGTCGTTTTAGGACATTCTGAACGTCGTGAATACTTCCACGAAACTGACGAAGATGTTAATAAAAAAGCATTAGCTGTATTTTCTCATAATATGACACCAATTATTTGTGTTGGTGAAACATTAGAAGAAAGAGAAGCAGGTAAAGCTGAATCAGTAGTAGGTGGTCAAGTTAAAGCAGCACTTAAAGGTTTCACAGAAGATCAAGTTAAAGCGACAGTAATCGCTTATGAACCTATCTGGGCAATTGGTACTGGTAAATCTTCAACTTCTGAAGATGCTAACCAAATGTGTGCACACGTACGTAACGTTGTTGCAGGTGCTTTCTCTCAAGAAGCTGCTGATGCTTTACGTGTACAATACGGTGGTAGTGTTAAACCAGAAAACATTAAAGAATATATGGCTCAATCAGATATCGATGGCGCATTAGTTGGCGGCGCTTCATTAAAAGTTGATTCATTCGTAGCATTATTAGAAGGTGCTAAATAATGGCTAAACAACCAACAGCACTTATCATACTTGATGGTTTTGCTAATCGTGAAGAAGAGCATGGTAATGCGGTAAAACAAGCCAACAAACCAAATTTTGATAGATATTACAACAAATATCCACATAACGAATTATCAGCATGTGGTTTAGATGTAGGTCTACCAGAAGGTCAAATGGGTAACTCTGAAGTAGGTCACTTGAACATTGGTGCAGGAAGAATTGTTTATCAAAGTTTAACTAGAATTAATAAATCAATTGAAGATGGCGATTTCTTTGAAATTGACGCACTTAAACAAGCAATGGATCACGTTGTAAAAAATGATTCAACGCTACATTTAATGGGACTTTTATCAGATGGTGGTGTTCACAGTCACTACAAACATCTATTTGCACTATTAGAATTAGCCAAAAAACAAGGTGTTAAAAAAGTTTATGTTCACGGATTCTTAGACGGACGTGACGTTGATCAAAAATCAGCACTTAAATATATTGAAGAAACTGAAAATAAATTTAAAGAGCTAGGTATTGGTCAATTCGCTTCTATTTCTGGTCGTTATTACGCTATGGATAGAGATAAACGTTGGGATCGTGAAGAAAAAGCTTACGATGCAATGTCTAATGGCGTTGGACCTGTATATGCAACTGCAGTTGAAGGTGTAGAAGCTAATTATCAAGAAGGTCTAACAGATGAATTTGTTGTTCCATTTATCGTTAAAGACGAAGAAAAAGGTGTAGAGAACACTGGCGTAAATGGCCATGACGCTATGATATTCTTTAACTTCCGTCCAGATAGAGCGGCACAACTAAGCCAAGTATATACAAATGAAAAATTTGAAGGTTTTGAAATTAAACGTAAACTTGAAGATTTATTCTTTGTTACTTTTACAAACTATAGTGATGATGTTATTGCCGAAGTTGCTTTTAAACCAGTTGATATTAAAAATACAATCGGTGAAGTAGCTGAGAAAAATAATTTAAATCAATTAAGAATTGCTGAAACAGAAAAATTCCCTCATGTTACTTATTTCATGAGTGGTGGTAATCATGCAGAGTTTAAAGGTGAAAGAAGAGTATTAATCGATTCACCAAAAGTTGCAACATACGACTTAAAACCTGAAATGAGTGCATATGAAGTAAAAGATGCTTTAATCAGTGAGTTAGATAAAGGTGATTTAGATTTAATTATCTTAAACTTTGCGAACCCTGATATGGTTGGTCATAGTGGTATGCTTGAACCAACAATTAAAGCAATTGAAGCAGTAGATGAATGTTTAGGTGAAGTTGTTGATAAAATTTTATCAATGAATGGTACAGCTATCATTACAGCAGACCATGGTAACTCTGATGAAGTGTTAACAGATGACGAATCACCTATGACAACTCATACAACAAACCCTGTTCCTGTTATTGTGACAAAAGAAGGGGTAGAAGTAAGAAGTGGAGGTCGCTTAGCAGACTTAGCACCAACACTTATAGACTTACTTGGAGTAGAAAAACCAGAAGATATGACTGGTGAATCATTAATTAAATAATAAATTATAAATTTATAAAGGAGTTTTAATTATGCCAATTATTACAGATATTTATGCACGCGAAGTATTAGACTCTCGTGGTAATCCAACAGTAGAAGTAGAAGTATTAACTGAAAGCGGTGCTTTTGGTAGAGCTTTAGTACCATCAGGTGCTTCAACAGGTGAATATGAAGCAGTAGAATTACGTGACGGAGACAAAGACCGTTACTTAGGTAAAGGTGTTCTTAAAGCTGTAGAAAACGTTAACGAAATCATTGCACCTGAAATCATTGAAGGTGAATTCTCAGTATTAGAACAAGTTTCTATCGACAAATTAATGATCGCTTTAGACGGTACACCAAACAAAGCTAAATTAGGTGCTAATGCTATCTTAGGTGTTTCTATCGCAGTAGCTCGTGCTGCAGCTGACTTCTTAGGTCAACCATTATACAAATATCTTGGTGGATTCAACGGTGTTCAATTACCAGTACCAATGATGAACATTGTTAACGGTGGTTCTCACTCAGACGCACCAATCGCATTCCAAGAATTCATGATCTTACCAGTAGGTGCTGAATCATTCAAAGAAGCTTTACGTTGGGGAGCAGAAATCTTCCATAACTTAGCTAAAATCTTAAAATCTCGTGGTTTAGTTACTGCAGTAGGTGACGAAGGTGGTTTCGCTCCTAAATTTGAAGGTACTGAAGACGGTGTTGAAACAATTTTAGAAGCAATCAAAGCAGTTGGTTTAGAACCAGGTAAAGATGTATTCTTAGGATTCGACTGTGCTGCATCAGAATTCTACGAAAATGGCGTATACGACTATGCTAAATTCGAAGGTGAAAATGGTGCTAAACGTTCTTCTGAAGAACAAGTAGACTTCCTTGAAGAATTAGTAAACAAATACCCAATCATCACTATCGAAGACGGTATGGATGAAAATGACTGGGACGGCTGGAAACTTCTTACTGACCGTATCGGCGACCGCGTACAATTAGTAGGTGACGATTTATTCGTAACAAACACTGAAAAATTATCTGAAGGTATCGAAAAAGGTATCGGTAACTCAATCTTAATCAAAGTTAACCAAATCGGTACTTTAACAGAAACATTCGAAGCAATCGAAATGGCTCAAAAAGCTGGTTATACTGCAGTTGTATCACACCGTTCAGGTGAAACAGAAGATACTACAATCTCTGATATCGCAGTAGCAACTAACGCTGGCCAAATCAAAACAGGTTCATTATCAAGAACTGACCGTATTGCTAAATACAACCAATTATTACGTATCGAAGATGAATTATTCGAAACAGGTAAATTCGAAGGAATCAAAGCTTTCTATAACTTATCAAAATAATTGAGCATATAAATAAAAATGGTTCACATAAAGCCCAAAAGATGTCGTCACATCTTTTGGGCTTTTTTAGTTGTTATAGAAATTTTGGTAGGTAAGGTAGGGAGGTGTTTGGTGGAGAAAATGGATAGAGGAAGGCTGGAGTGATCGGAGCGGTTGGGGGAGTATCGGGAGATGTGAGTTAAAGAAGTCAAGTCCATATGTTTGTGTAATATCTTTAGTATGTAATCAACCTTTGGTTTTTAATGAATCGAACAACTATATTTGTTTTGAAGTTTAAACAGATATAGTTGTTTGATCACTACTTATTTTTTAAAAATAAGTAGCTTAATTAAGCGATAAATGGTCTGTTAGACTTATCAAATATTTCTTGAATATCCATAAGTACTGCGCCAATTAATCTAAAAGCTGAATCTAGATTAGGGAATGTTTTAACTATTTTTTCTCGTTTTCTGAG